>JAQCDI010000098.1 GCA_027620595.1 Bacteroidota bacterium
CGGCCGTCCCGGCCGGCCCGCCCTGCTTCCTGATACCAGTCCTCGATGGAGTCGGGAATGCCGACATGCGACACCAGCCGCACATCCGGCTTGTCCACGCCCATGCCGAAGGCTTTCGTTGCCACCATGACGCGCACACGCCCGCGCATCCATTGCCGTTGACGGGCTTCCCGCTCGGCCGCAGCCATTCCGGCGTGATAGGACAGAGCGGCATGCCCGGCCCGTCGCAGTTTTTCGGCCCATACTTCCACCCCCTCCCGAGAGCTGTCATACACGATGGCCGGACCGGAAGACCGCCTCAATTCGGTATCCAGGTCAGAAAAGGGATCCAACACGGATCGGCACGACAGGATGAGGTTTGCCCGATCAAACGACGAGCGTAGCAGGAACGGATCGACCAAACCCAGGCAGCGTGCCATGTCCCGGACCACTTTCGGTGTGGCGGTGGCTGTCAGCGCCACACAGGGCATGGTCGTTGACGCCCGGAGTCGGGCTATCCCGCGATAGGCAGGACGGAAGTCGTGCCCCCATGTGGACACACAATGGGCCTCATCGACCACCAGCATCGACGGTGGGCGGGCAGCGAGGATTCGATCCAGGAGCGGCGTGCCGATCCGCTCGGGTGCGCAATACAGCAGGTAGGCCGGCGATTCGGCCATTCGGCGAATCAGATGACCAGCCACTGCCGGCTCCACGCGGCCCAGCAACGCAAAGCACGGAACAGCGCGGCCCGCCAATGCGGCCACTTGATCCTGCATCAGGGAAATGAGGGGCGAGACCACGATCGTGAGGCCACCCCGGACAAGCGCCGGCACCTGGAACGTGATGGATTTCCCGCCGCCCGTCGGCATCAGGACGATACCGTCCCTCCCCGAAAGCACGGCCCGGATGGCCTCCTGCTGTGCCCCCCGGAAGTCATCATATCCCCAAACGGAGCGCAGCACCCCTCGCGCTGCCTCCAACCCGTCATCGCCGGCCCGGGCCTCCCTGCTGGACCAGGAGGCGCCGGATGTACGCCGCCACCTGTCGGATATCCCGCCCATCGATGTCCACCGTGAAATGGGCCCGTTCGTACCGGGCCGCTCGTTGTGCTAGGAGCTGTTCCACCCGGGTCCGGAGCGCTGCGTCCTCAAGCTGCTCACCGTGTTCATCGAAGAGCATGGGCCGGTTGCGTCGGGATTGGGCGAGCCGCGAGGCCAGGAATTGCGGCGTCCCCCGGAGGTAGACCAACGTTCCGTGACCGAGCAACCAGTCCAGATTGTCTTCCCGGGCAATCACTCCACCCCCCAGGGACACCACCAGACCCGTTTGCCCCCCGGTTGCCAACAGCGCTTCCCGCTCCTCCTGACGGAACCGCTCCTCCCCATAGAGATCGAAGAGGGCCGGAATGGAAAGACCTGTGGCCTGCACGACGGCTTCGTCCAGGTCCAGGGATGTATACCCCAGACCCCGCGCGAGCCGTGGCGCAACCGACGACTTGCCCGAGCCCATGAAACCGGTGAGATAGATCCTGTCGAAGTTCACGAATTGCTACCTTGCTGACGCATCCCGCTCAAGGTACGCCTTCCCGGAAAAGTGCCCACCTATCGCCTCGATATCGAATACCTCGGAACGGATTGGTACGGCTGGCAGATCCAGCCAGACCACCCCACCGTCCAGGGAGCCGTCGAAACAGCGCTGGAAACCGCGCTGAGGGTGCCTGTTTCCATCACGGGTTCCGGCCGAACGGACACCGGCGTCCATGCCAGCGGCCAGGTGGCCCACCTGATCCTCGAAAAGCCGGCAGATCCCTTCCGGCTCCTGGCCTCGGTCAACGGGCTGTTGCCCGCATCCATCGCTGTAACCTCCATCCGTGAGGTTCGCCCGGATTTCCATGCCCGCTACGATGCACGCTCGCGCCAATACCGTTACAGGATCGGGCTGCGCCCGCTGGCCATCGAGAACACCATCCGCTGGTATCTGAGGCCCGCCCCGGATCTGCAGCGGATGAACCTTGCTGCCGGGCACCTTCTGGGTCAACACGATTTCTCCTCGTTCTGCCGGACCCAATCGGAAACGGAAAATCGGGTCTGCCGCGTGGACACGGCTCGTTGGGACCCTACTCCCGAAGGTCATGCGGACTTCGTGATCCGGGCTGACCGGTTCCTTCATGGCATGGTTCGCGCCATCGTGGGCACGTTGGTGGAGGTGGGTCAAGGCAAACGGGACCCGAATGAGCTGCCGTCCCTGCTGGCTGCCCGGGACCGGACCGTGACCGGATTTGCGGCTCCACCGGGGGGACTCATGCTGGAGCAGGTGCGGTATCCGGACGATCCGGACGATCCGGACGATTCGGGCGAATCCTGGAACAGGACAGCCTGAATGAGCGGCTGTTGCACCCGGTTTGACGTACCATCCCTGACGCACCTGCCATCACGTCCATGCTGCCATCCAATCGCCTCATGCCGGCCCTGTTTGTCGGCCTGCTGCTCGTCCTTCCGGCTTGCGACCGCCCCTTCCGGGATGTCGGCCAGGCCTCCGTGGAGGTGGTCTCGCCCGACGTGACGGTGGCCATGGACGAAACCCTCCTTACCCTGGACCTGCGGGTTACCAGTGTGCGGGATGTGACACGTGTGCGGACCGGAAACGTGGACTTCATGCCCAGCGGTGGCACTGACATCTGGCGGGCCAGCCTGGATCTTGCGCCCGGGCTGAACCGGTTCCTGATCGAGACGACAGTGGACGACGGACCCATTGGCATCGATACGGTGGACGTTTTGCGCATGGGCTGGAGTGTGGAGACGAGGACCGCCGCTTCGGCCCTGTTGATCCAGACGGGCAGTCACACCACAACCGCATTGGAGGACGGTTCGCTCATCCTGATCGGCGGAAGCGTCCAACCGGGGGGATTTGGTACGTTCGACGCATGGCGGCTGGCTCCTGGCGCAAACCGGTTCCGACCTGATCGGCAGCAGACGCTGGCACCCCGGGTCGGGCATACAGCCACCCTGCTGGAAGATGGCCGGATCCTCCTGGTGGGTGGTGGACTCTTCGGAAATGTGGAAAAAGTGGACGATCTGGTCTCGACGGTCGAAATCTTCGATCCGGCTTCCGGCTTCTTCAAGGAAGTACCGGTGGAGGGCCCTCCGATCCGCCGCATGTACCATACTGCCCTGTTGCGATCGGTAGGCGGCATTCCATTCGTGGTCATCCTGGGTGGTCGAGGCGACGTGCAGTACACACCCTCGTCGGTGCTCGGCATCCGGCAGGACATGCGCACCTTCGAGTTGCGCAACGATTCCCTCATCTCGCGGTCGCCTGCCGTCGGGCCGTTCATCCGCAGCATGGCGGGACACACCCAGGTCCCGCTGGACCCCGGCCAGCCCGGCCGTGCCGCACGCTATCTGGTGACCGGCGTGGATTTTGACCAGGCATACGAACCGGTGGCCCTGACCATGGACTTCCAGGCTGCCGCCGGCATCGATGTAGTGGACACAACGCCCCTCCAGGTACCGCGCATCCGCCATGCTTCCGCGGCCTTGATGCCGGGCATCGTGGCCCATTTCGGTGGACGACGGGTCCAGGACGATGTGCTGGTGGAGTCGGGAGAGGTCCATGTCCTGGAGGCGGGTCGATCCTTCCGTTTCCCTCCCGGATTGGACGCCCTGTTGCCGCGCGCCTACGGCCAGACGGCCACCCTCATGTGGGATGGACGGATTGCCCTGATCGGTGGATTTGACGCCGACGGAGAGGGTCTCGACGCCGTGGATTTCGTATCATTGGACCTGCGTTGAGCCTCCATCCACCGAAGGGGAATCTCGCCGTACCTGTGCGGTTCGGCCGCCCCGCCAAGCTGCATGCGCCCCGTCACATTCGATGTCCGCTCTGAAACCGATCACCTGAGACAGGTCATTGTCCACACGCCGGGAGCGGAAATGGACATGGTCTCCCCGCTGGACCGGGAGGCCCTGCTCTTCGAGGACATCCTTTTCCTGAGTCATGCGCGCAAGGAGCACGAGCTCATGTGCGCCGTGTTCGAAAAGGTCATCGGCACCGAGGACGGCGTGCTGCAGATTTCGACCATGCTTCGGGAGGCGCTCGAGCTCGAGGACGCCCGCTTCGACTTCGTGGAACAGCTTTGCGAGGCCACCCAGGGTGCCAACCTGCGTGCTTTCGAGGCCGACCTGAAACGTCTTTCAGCGGATGAACTGTGCCACTTTGCCCTTACCGGTGTCTCGCCGCTGCGCATCGAGGCGCGTCCCATTCCCAACCTGATGTTCATGCGGGACCTGGCCGCGGTCGTGGGGGATCATATCGTCCTGAGCCACGCGGCCACGTCGGCCCGCGCAAGGGAAAGCATCATCATCAACGTGGTGGTGCACCATCATCCCGCCTTTGCCACCCAACGGGAGCACATCATCAAACTGCCCCGTGGCGTTACGTTCGAGGGTGGCGACCTCCTGGTGGCCTCCCCCGACACGGTAGTCATCGGAAGCTCGGAGCGGACCTCATTCGGGGGTCTGGTCTCGGTGGCCCGGGCGCTGTTTGCACGCACTCAGATCGAACATGTGGTCATGGTCAGCATGCCCCACGATCGTTCGTGCATGCACCTGGACACGATCTTCACGTTCGGCGCACCGGATGAGTGTGTGGTATTCCCGCCGCTCATCGGCCTGGACGGACTGAACAACGTGGTCACATTCTCCCGGGGCGAGGGATCGGAATCCCTGCGGACGCGGACATGGCAGACACTCCACCAGGCGTTGGGACACCACATGGGCCATGAAATGACGTTCATTCCCTGTGGCGGCTCCGATCCGCTGAGCCAACGCCGCGAACAATGGACGGACGGGGCGAACCTCTTTGCCGTGGCACCGGGTGTGGTCCTCGGCTATGACCGCAACGAACGCACGTTCTCCGAATTGTCGGATCGGGGATATCGGGTCGTGACAGCCGAAGGATTCCTGTCCTTCTTCGAGTCCAGTAAATTCCAGCCCGGTGAGAAAATGGCCATCAAGCTCGATGGCTACGAATTGTCCCGCGGCCGGGGAGGCCCGCGCTGCATGACCATGCCCATCCGCAGGAGGCGGCACGCCTGATGGCCCTGGAAGACCTCATGGCGGACCACCGCCGATGGATGAAAGCGGCCATCCGGGAAGCGGAGCGCGCTTTCGACGCAGACGAAGTGCCCGTGGGCGCCATCGTCGTGCAGGATGGCGTGATCATCGGAAAAGGGTACAACCAGGTGGAGCGCCTCTCCGACCCCACGGCGCACGCGGAGATCATCGCCATCACGGCCGCCTGCGACCGTCTGGGCAACAAGCACCTGACCGAGGCTACCCTTTACGTGACCCTGGAGCCGTGCCCCATGTGTGCCGGCGCCATCACCCTGGCCCGCCTCAAGCAGGTGGTCTACGGAGCGTTCGATGAAAAGGCAGGGGCCGCCTCCACCCTTTACAATATTCCCCAGGACCCCCGACTGAACCACTATGTGGATCTGGTGTCAGGTGTAGAGGAGCAGCAATGTGCCGGCCTGCTGACCGAGTTTTTCCGCCGGAAGCGGGACCGGGACCTGTCGCGATCCAACTGAGGATTCGGGCGAACCGGGAACCCACGCGCCACTGCCCCATACGGCCTGTTCGCCCTCCGGACATCTGCAAAGCCCATGCAAACCGACGCTGTCATCATCGGGGCTGGCCCCGTTGGCCTGGCCTGTGCCATAGAGATCCAACGGAGCGGTCTCTCGTGCATTACCGTGGACAAGGGCGCCCTGGTCAATTCCCTTACCGGGTACCCCACCAACATGGAGTTCTTCTCCACACCCGATCTGATTGAGATCGGTGGGCACCCCCTGGTGAGCTCCCGCTACAAACCCATCCGCGAGGAGGCCATCGACTACTATCGCCGGGTGGCCGAATGCGAAAACCTGACACTGCTGCTATTCGAGCGCGTCACGGGGCTGGACGGATCCGAAGGTGACTTCACTGTCCGCACCGATAAAAGGGACATCCGGTGTAAGGCCGTCGTGGTGGCCACTGGCTTCTTCGATCAGCCCAACCGGCTCGGTCTTCCGGGAGAGGACCTTTCCAAGGTCAGTCACTACTACCGTGAGGCCTTCACGTATACCGGACGGGACGTGTGCATCGTGGGCGGAAAGAACTCTGCCGCCATCGCTGCCCTGCAGTGCCACCGACGCGGTGCCCGCGTCACGTTGGTACACCGCGGTCCTGACGTCTCGGAGAAGGTCAAGTATTGGCTCCGACCGGACCTGGTAAACCGGATCGCCGAAGGATCGATCATGGCCTTCTTTTCATCCACACTAACCGCCATCCGCGCGGATCATGTGGAACTGGCCACCCCCGAAGGCCCACGGCGCATCCCCAACGATGTGGTCCTTGCGCTCACCGGTTACCGCCCTGACTACGGGCTCTTCGACGTGCTGGACATCGCCGTCGGCGATGACCCGGCCCGCACCCCCATCTACAACCCGGAAACGCATGAAACCAATCGGCAAGGCGTGTTCATTGCAGGCACGGTGTGCGGAGGCCTGCACACAAGCCGATGGTTCATCGAGAACGGGCGGCACCATGCGGCCCTGATTGCCGGATCCTTGGGGTGCCGATACGGAAATCCTTCCGCCGTCCCATCATGAATGTGCATTTTCGCATCCTGACCTGCCTGCTGACGCTGGTGACGGTTCTCCCCTCGCAGGCGCAGGTTTTCGTGAACCGGACCTTTGACGCAGGTCTGGACCGTATGTGGCAGGGCAATGGCGTCGCGACCGCCGACTATGATGGAGATGGTTGGTTGGACGTCTATCTGGTGTCGCGCCTGACACATGAGGCAGGCAACGCCAGATCCTGGAATCGATTGTATCGAAACAATCGGGATGGCACGTTCACTGAGACAACGCTCGAAGCCGGTGTACGCGTGGACTTCCTGCCGGCGCTTCCCGCCACGATCTTCGGCAACAAATCAGGAGCCGCGTGGGGCGATTACGATCGGGATGGGGATCCGGACCTCTTCCTGACGCACGTCGGACCGGAAGTCCTGTTCCGGAACAACGGAGACGGCACGTTCACCGACGTGGCCAATGAGGCGGGCCTGAACCGACCGGATGCGGCGACAGACGAGTCCGAAACGAGCGGAGCCACCTGGTGGGATTTCGACCTGGATGGGTATCTGGACCTCTATGTAAGCTCTTGGACAGGACGCAATGCCTTCTATCGCAATAATGGAAATGGGACATTCACGGACATCGGCCAGGAAACAGGACTTGATCTGGAGGATCGGACGTGGATGAGCCTGCCTTGGGATGTGGACCTCGACGGTTGGCCCGACCTGTATCTGGCCAACGATTTCGGACCGAATCGTCTGTTCCGCAACAACGGAAACGGCATGTTTACCGATGTAACGGCACAATGGGGCCTTGGTGACGAAGGCGAAAGCATGGGCCTGGCGCTCGGCGATGTGTCCGGGGACGGCTGGCCGGACCTGTTCATCACCAACAATGCAGTGCGTGGGGGTGGCGTCCTGGCCAACACCTTTTTCCTGGGAGCCGCATCCGGACCGCTGCAGGATGTTGCCGCCCAATACGGGATTGAGAACACCGACTGGGCCTGGGGAACCGAATTCAGCGACCTCGACCTGGACGGTGATCTCGATCTGCTTGTGGTCAACGGGGCCTTCCTGGAACGGAATACTCCCAACCGATTCTTCCGGAATATGACGAAAGAAGAAGGCGTTTTCCGCTTCGAGGATGTATCGGGCCCCAGTGGAGTGGATGGACGCGCGGAATCCCACGGTCTGCTCGTTTTCGATCCGAACAATGACGGGGCACTCGATCTTCTGGTCACGAATTGGGGTGAACCCCTGTATTTCCTGGTGCATCCGGGACCCGCCAAGCGGTGGCTCAAAGTGGGTCTCCGGGGCGTCAGCACCAATCCGGACGGCGTAGGATCCCGGATCCGCGTCCTGACAACCGAAGGGTGGCAGATCCGATGGCATGACGGCGTGGATTTCCTCGGGCAGTCCATCCAGCCTGCCCATTTCGGAATGGGTCTCGCAACCACCTACGAGGCCATCGAAGTCACGTGGCCAGGAGGAATGACCGAACGATTCGCTGGCGGCGCAACGTCAACCACAGTGATCCTGCATCAGGGAACCGGAACAGCGGTTGGCACGGAAAGAACTCCGCGAACTTCATGTTCCGACGTTGTCAGTGCGTATCCCGTTCCTGCTCGGGATCGAGTAATCCTGGAAATGGAGCGGCCCACCATGTGGACGATCCACGACCTCCTTGGCAAAATGGTGGCCCGTTCTCCCGACGACGGCCGGGGCTTGCGCCACGTACTGGATGTTCGGGATTGGGCTCCTGGAATCTACCTCATGTCCTGGCGTACCGTGGCAACCGGGGATCGGGGACATCAGATCCTTGTGATCACCCGATAGGTCAATCCTGGAT
>JAQCDI010000099.1 GCA_027620595.1 Bacteroidota bacterium
GCTTGCGGTACTCGGAGCGGGCCAGGTTGCCGGCGATGGTGTAGAGCCAAGTGGAGTACTTCGCAATGCGCCGGTAGGAGTGGCGGTTGCGGTACACACGCAGGAACGTTTCCTGAAGGAGATCCTCACACTCCTTCATGTCGCCCAGGAACCGGTAGATGTAGTTGGTCAACGGATCCTTGTAGCGGCTGACCAGGATGTCAAATGCCTCGACCGTGCCCATCTGGAACTGGGACATCAGGTCCTCATCGCTCATCTGGCTGAGGGCCTCGAAATGACGGTTGTTCGGATTGAGGTTCCCCATCAATCCGAATTCCGACGCCTTCACGGTGAGCGTCCGCTTCTTCAGCTTCCCTGCGTTTTCGGTTTCTGTCATGGAATCAGGTAATCAACGGAACGATGTCCGCATAACGTATGTAGCACTGACAAATTGTCCGTTACCGTTCAAGGTGTGCTTTTCCCAGGATCGGGACACACGATGACAGCCGCCTGTCACCCCCGTTCATCACGGGCCTGAATCAGCCGCCGGACATCAGCCTGTCAGCATCTTCCTGAACATCAGGTCCAGGACGAGCCGATCGCTTCGCTGGCTGCCTCCCTTGAGCTCGAAATCGGCTGCGAGGAGCGCAGAAAGCGCATTATCGATGGCTCTGACGTCATAACGACGCAGACATGCAAGATACTCTTTCAGGAAGTAGGGAGAAACCCCGATGGCGGAGGCCATCTCTTTTTCGGGAATTCTTCCCGCCTGAAGACCGGTCAGTTGCCACAGTTTGATAAAGAACGATGTGAGGACGGCAACGATGGTGTTGCTCTCCCCTGTCGGGTTCGAAGATTGCTGCAACAACCGTTCCGTAATGTGCAGGACCCTGTCAACCTGTCGTTCGCCCACCGCGCGCTGCAATTCAAAGACATTCACCTCGCGGGTCTGACCACTCGCCTGGACAATGTCCTCGGCCGTAATGACCTCGCGTTCGCCCACATACGTGGCCAGCTTGTCCAATTCTGCCGCTACGGACGCCAGCGATGACCCCACGTATTCGGCCAGCATCTGGACCGCCTTCGGCTCCAGGGCGAACCCCCGCTCCGAGGCCAGGGACTCGATCCAACGCGGCACCTGATTGGGATACAGGGCATTGAACTCCACTACCATTCCGGAGGCTTTCATGGCCCGGTACGGGTGGTGACTCATGTTGGGCTTGCCGCTGCACACCAGGAAGAGCACGCAGGCCGGATTGGGTTGCTCGGCCAGGCCCTTGAAAAGCGTGTTCTCCTTCATCCGGTCAAAGTCCCGGATGATGACCACCCGCCGCTCGGCCATCATGGGGAAGGCCTGACAGGCATTCAGTGCCGTTCGGGCATCGGTCTCGGCGCCGTAGAGCACATCCAGGTTGAAGTCCCGCTCATGCGGAGCGATGGCATGCTCGAGGAAGATTTCCTGCAGGCGATCGATGAACCAGCGCTCCTCGCCGTGCAGCAGGTAGAGCGGAGCAAAATTCTTGCGCTGGAAGGCGGTCCGGAGCTCGATGTACGGGTTGTCACGCGCCATGGGACCGTCCTCGGTGACGGAGGTGCAAGGCACTCTCGTGCAGCCGCTCGGCCACCTGCCGCAGGGCATCCCCGTCGGCCAGCGTGATGTCGAAAGCCCAGCGGGCCAGAGACGCATGACCCGGAATGTCGGGAGCCGACCATGCCGGATCGCCCTCGGACGGAAGGGCCTTCAGCAGTTCTGCACGTAGATGCGCGATGACGCGGACCAGGTCCCCGATACGGTCGGATGCGAACGGTTCGCCCGTGACTCCAAGGGTGGCCAGGTATTCGGACTCCCGGTCCAGCAGGTGCTGATAGCGTTCAAGGAGGCTGGGGACGTCGGGAAGCGGAGGCGTTGAAAGCTGCACATCCGGAATCCGGGCCAGGAAAGGCTCCTGTGCCAGCAGCTCATCCCGGAACCAGTCCAGCTGATCAAGGATGTGGCGGACATTCAATATGGCAGCGTTTCCGCCACCCACTCACGCTTCCGCGGAATCGGCCTGCATCTCGCCGGCCAGCGACGAAAGGAACGCGCTGTCGCGCAGGGAATGCCGGTTGTTGGTCCGCTGGTACTCCCACGCTTCCCCGGAGGTGTCCGGATTGCGGCGGTTGTGCAGGAAGTCCAATCGGTCTGCCAGGCGCTCCTTGGGCACGAGAAGCCGGTCCATACCGAAGATGGCTTCCTCGCGGTCCTGGAACGTGAGGTCGTACTCTTTCGACATCACGATGGCTTCCTCGGGGCAGACCTCCTCGCAGAATCCGCAGTAGATGCAGCGGAGCATGTTGATCTCGAACCAGGCGGGTTCGCGCTCCTTCGGCCCCTCGATTTCGTGGGACTGCATGGAAATGGCCAGGGGCGGACAGGCACGGGCGCACAGGTTGCAGGAAACGCAACGCGGACGACCGGCTTCTTCAACCAGTACGGGGCGACCGCGGTAGCTGTCCGGCGGATACCACTGTTCCTCGGGATACTGGAAGGTGTACATGGGCTCTCCGACCATCTTGCGGAAGGAGTAGCCGAGTCCCTTGAAGACTTCGGGCAAATAGAGACGCTCCCAGAAATTGAGGGTGCGCTCGTTCTTCTTTGCCGTATTGACAGGTGTACCGGCCATGCTCGGGCGTGTCTTGGTGAGGGAACGAATATAGCGAGCAGAACGCTCTGCGACACCCCGGGTGCCGCATTTCAAAGGAAGTTGATCCGGCCGGGATCCCGCACGGCCAGAAGCGCTACTTCTGCTTGAACACCAGCTTCATGGGCACCCCTTCGAACCCGAACGCCTCGCGGATCCGGTTCTCCAGGTAGCGCCGATAGGCGTCCCGGATCCCCTTGGGGTAGTTGGTGAAGAACTGGAATACGGGCGGGCCGCTGCGCACCTGCGTCACATAGTTGATCTTGATCCGCTGATTGCGATAGAGCGGCGGATGCTGGCGCGCCACTGTTTCCTGCAGCCAGTCGTTGAGCTTGGAAGTCGAGATGCGCTTGTGCCGTTCGGCGTCCACCTCGAGCACCTTGTCGAGCAGCTTGCGGACGCGCTGCTTGGTCATGGCCGAGATGGTCACGACGGGTACGAATTCCAGCGTGGAAAGCCGCTTTTTGATGGCGGCCTCGTAATCGCGGGCCGTATTGGTCTCCTTCTCGACAAGGTCCCACTTGTTGATGCCCAGGACCAGGCCCTTCTTGAGCATCTCGGCCTGCTTGAGCACCTTGATGTCCTGGGCCTCGAGCCCTTCCTTGGCATCAATGAGCAGAATGGCCGTCGAGCAGGACTCGATGGCCCGTTGGGTACGTAGTGTCGAATAGAATTCCACGTTCTCGTGGACCTTGGCCTTGCGGCGAAGGCCCGCCGTGTCCACCAGCACGATTTCCCTGCCGTCCACCTTGAGTACAGCGTCGATGGCATCCCGCGTGGTGCCGCTGATCTCTGTCACGATGGAACGCTCCGCACCGAGCAGGACGTTGGTCAGGGACGACTTGCCCACGTTCGGTCGGCCGATGATGGCAAACCGCGGACGGTCATCCTGCGTCTCCTCCCCCCCTTCGGGCAGCAGCTCAACCACTGCATCCAGCAGGTCTCCCGTCCCCATGCCATTGATGGCGCTTACGGCGTATACCTGATCGAATCCGAGCTGATAGAGGGAGTTGGCTTCCCAGCGACGCTCGTCATTGTCGGCCTTGTTGCCAACCACAAGAACCGGACGATCACTGCGGCGCAGGAGATTGGCCATCTCCATGTCCAGATCGGTCACGCCGACGGTCACATCGTTTATGAACAGGATCAGGTCCGCTTCCTCGATAGCCAGCTGCACCTGTTCCCGGATGGCCGCTTCGAAGCGGTCGTCCGAATGGGTCACATAGCCACCGGTATCCACGACGGAAAAGGTCCGGCCTCCCCACATGACATGTCCGTAGACACGGTCACGGGTCACGCCTGGCTCATCGTGGACGATGGCCTGGCGTTCTTCGGTGAGTCGGTTGAAGAAGGTGGATTTGCCCACATTGGGGCGTCCCACGATGGCAACGAGCGGCATGCGGCGGCGGACACGGACGGTCCGGCATCAGGAAGGGAATCGGAGGGCCGCTTTCAGGAGCGTTCCTTGCGCTCAATATACAGTGCCCGGAACAGCATGAACGCAGATTCCGCCGTTTCGGTTGTGAACCAATAGTTGATTCCGGCTCCGATGGCGGCGCCGGCGATGGGAATCATCTGGGCAATCTTGCGTCCGCCGATGCTTTTGGCAATCTCCCGGGGCAGGTGCCGGTTCTGGTCGCGGAAGGTACCCGAGACCCGTCCCCGGTACTCCGATGACTGGGCCAGGGCCGCGCCTGCCACGGTGATTTCCCGGAGGGCCTGGTTCTTGGATTCGCGCGAACCGGAGGCCGCCACGTTGAAAATGGAGAGTACGAGGGGCGAATAGGCCGGCGTACTGACATCGAATCCGTAACTGGCTCCGATCTGCTGGATGAGGCGCAGGTTGATGCCGAACAGGAGCGGAATGTCCGCAGCGATCAGCACGGCACCGCCCAGACCCGTTCCCCCGCCTTCGATGGCGGCCAGGATGGCGTTCTCCGAGACATAGCTGCGCGCAATGCCGTCCAGCGTCTTGAGATCGGCATCCCGGAGCTCGGTCACGTCCGTGGCTTCAATCCCTTTCAGGCGGGCTTCACGGAGCACCTCCTTGGGTTCATAGGTCCACGTGGACGCATCGTTGAGGAGCAACAGGAAGTTGGAAATGGCCCGATCGGCCTGGTCCAACAGATCCTCCGGGACCACGCGCTCGACCACCCAATCCATGGGCGCCATGGCCCAGTTGAACGCCTGCGTCAGAAGCGACAGGTCGCCGTGTTGCCATTTCTCAATCTCCTTCTGAACGGAGCGTTCGTATTCGGTCAGTCGCATGTCCTTACGGGATGGTGGGGCGCAGCGACGTCGACCGGAGAGAACCGGGCCCGGGGCCGATGAGGCTTTGGGGCCGCTCAGTCCATCAGCTCGTACTTCTTGAGCAGTCGGTACATCGTGGCGCGGCCGATACCCAGCTCCACAGCAGCCCGGTCCACATTCCGGTCACACAACCGGTAGGCCCGTTCCACGGCGCGGTGCTTGAGCACATCCAGCGCAACGATGCCGCCGTCTCCATCGCCGAGGGGGATATCGAGATCGAAATCCTCGTCGTCGAAGTCTGCGTCGTTTCCGCTCATCGGTGTACTGTTCGAGCGGGGTGCAGGTTGCGGGGGTGCGGATGACGCTGGCGTCGCGGATGCGGTTCGCCCGAAAGACGTCACGGCGGCCTCGGCCAAGGTGAGCCGATCGGCCCACGGGGAGATCGTATTCACGTCGGAAATCATGAGGTCCGCCGCCGAAATCTCTGCCTCGTCCGAGAGCAGGATGGCTCGTTCTATGGCGCTTTTCAGCTCACGGACGTTGCCCGGCCACGAATGGTTCTCAATGGCGCGCCGCGCCTGTGTCGAGATCTTCTTGCCTTTGAAATCGGGATGCTTGGCCATGAAGTCCCGGAAGAACGTATTGGACAGGAGGAGCACATCCGCGTCACGTTCCCGAAGGGGCGGTAGCGGAATGGGGAACTGGCACAGTCGGTAGTACAGGTCCTCGCGGAATTTGCCGTCGTGGATCATGCGGACAATGTCCCTGTTGGTGGCGCAGATCACTCGGGCGTCAAACTCGATGGTCTCCGAGCCGCCTACCCGGGTCAGCTCTCCTTCCTGAAGGGCCCGCAGCAACTTGGCCTGCAGATCCAGGTCCAGCTCTCCGATCTCGTCCAGGAAGATCGTACCGCCATCGGCTTGTTCGAACTTCCCGATCTTGCGGGCATGGGCACCCGTAAAGGAGCCTTTCTCGTGCCCGAAGAACTCGCTCTCCATGAGGTCCCGCGGAATGGCGGCGCAGTTGACCACGACGAACGGTCCGCGCTTGCGGGCCGACGCATAGTGGATGGCCTTGGCCACCAGTTCCTTGCCCGTTCCGCTTTCGCCCTGCACGGCAACCATGAGGTCCCCGCGCGTGGCTTTCTGGATCTTGCGGTACACCTCCTGCATGGCGGCCGATTCCCCGATCATACCTTTGATCTGGTATTTCTCGGAGACCTCGGAGCGCAGCGTTTCCACTTCCCGCTCCAGGGATACCTTCTCGAGCACGTTGCGGACAATCGAGTCCAGCTTGACCAGGTCGTCCTGCCCCTTCGTGATGTAGTCGTAGGCCCCCAGCTTCATGGCTTCGACGGCGGTGTCGATCACGCCCTGGGCCGACACCATGATGACCGGGACACCCGGCATCCGGATCAGCATCTGGCGCAGGACTTCCACGCCGTCTATTCCGGGCATCATGATATCAAGCAGGACCAGGTCCGGCTTGTCATCGAGCGCTTTGAGGACGTCTTCCCCGCTGTTGAAAACAGAGACGTCGTAGAGATCGTTCTTGTCGAGTCGATAGCTCAGCATCCGGGCATAGTGCCGGTCATCGTCCACGACGTAGATGCGATATTTCATGCGTGCCCTGCCGGCCTGGGTGCCGGAATATGTGTGGTAAAGGAGAGACGGAATCCCCTCTGCCAGGGGAATCCACAGCTCCGTTATCGGGGATCGCGGGGGAATCTTAAGGACTTTTTATCAGAATGAGACGGGCCGCAGGTGCTCAGGGCAAGAGCAGACCGGCCAGTGTGCTCACAGGAAGAGCAGACCGGCCACGCCGACCGCAAAACAATAGGCGGCAAACAGGTGGAATCGGCCCTGCCGCACAAAGGCGATGACCAACCGGATGGCCACGATCCCCGACAGGAAGGCCGCAAGGACTCCGGGCAGCATGACATCCCAGGCGGCCGCGCCCACGACCGATGCGGCTTCACCGAGCTTGAGGGCCGTGGCACCAAGGACCACGGGCAACAGCATGAGGAAGGAAAAATCGGCGGCCTCTTCCGGCTGGATCTTCTGGTAGAGCGCCGTACAGATGGTGGCCCCGGAGCGCGAAATGCCCGGAATCATGGCCGCTGCTTGCGCCAGACCGATCAGCAGGGCATTCCATGGACCAACGGAGCGGGTGCCTTTGTTGCTCCACATGGTGAGCAGGAGCAGCGTTCCCGTCACGAGCAGCATCCCGGCGGCGAGGCGCGGCGAGCCGAAGGCCTCTTCAATGGCATCCCCGAACAGGACGTATACCAGACCCGTCGGGACCATGGTCAAAAGGACATGCGCGCCGAGCCGCACATTGGGCTGTTCGCGGTAGGCCGCAGCGATTGACGCAGGACGGCGCGCGGCGTGCACGAGATCCGCCGCAAGCCGACCGAGACGGGCGCGGTAGACCCACGCGATGGACATCACCGTGCCGAAATGGAGCAATACCTCGAAGAGCACGCCGTCTGAACCGGCCTCGAGTCCCAACAGGTGCTGACCCAGCACCAGATGGCCTGAGGAGGACACAGGAAGGAACTCGGTGAGACCCTGCAACAGGCCAAGCAATATGGATTCCCACCAATTCATGGGTTCGGATCGGGATGGAGTTTGGGTGTACTAGGACGGTTTATCGACCGGCAGGCCGGGTTCAATCATGATGACCTGTTCCCGTTCCACAAGGACTGCGCCGGGCAGTGCCTTGCGGGGCTTGCGAACATACTTGCGCTGGGTCACGATGACCGGTGCCAAGGAGTGGGTCCTGGCCTTGGAAAACCAGGCCGCGATGGCTGCAGCCCGTTCGATGACGCGTTTTGGCGGACTGTCCTGCCGCCCCTTGACCCGCAGCACGGCATGCGACCCGGCCACACCTCGGGCGTGCAGCCACAGATCGAAGGGTCTGGCGTCGTGCAGGGTCAGCGTGTCATTCTGCTTGGCGTTGCGCCCCACCCAGACCTCATACCCCTCCCCGACGTCGAATCGTCGGTAGGGGATGCCCTCCTCATCTTCGGACGATTGCCGGAGGCGCGCCAGCTGGGCCGCGTGCCGTTGCTCGAAGCCCTGCACGGCCTTCATGTCCTCCAGCGCGCGAGCCTCTTCAAGCATCGCATCCAACTCGGCCAGTTGCGCACGCAGGCCATCCAGTCGATCCAGCGCCGCTTCCCGCGCCGCCCGGTTGGCCTTGGCCTTTCCATACATGCGCTGAGCATTTTCGATGGGCGTCAACTTCGGGTCCAGCGGAATGGATACGGGCGAACCGTCTCCCAAGAGGTCCGGCAGCCGGGCCACCTCGGAGGCGGCTTCCACCAGGTGGGGTTGCGCCATGAGCAGATGGCCAAACCGCTCGTACCGGTCGGCCCGGGATGGCTGCAGCAGTTCTTCCTCCACCCTTTCCAGGGACCGGGCCGCCTGGTCACGGCGCCGCCGGATGGCCTGCAGGAGCGGACGGAAGGACCCTT
>JAQCDI010000100.1 GCA_027620595.1 Bacteroidota bacterium
GCGAGCCGCGCGCGCTGGCCTACGCCGCCGTGGAGCAGGCCGTACCGTTTCTGCCCACCGACAAGCCCCGCTACCTGATGGGCGTGGGCACCCCGGCCAACCTGATCGAGAACGTGCACCGGGGCATCGACATGTTCGACTGTGTGATGCCGACGCGCAATGGGCGCAACGGATCGCTCTTTACGACGCAGGGACAGATCAACATCCGCAATGCCAGGTGGAAGATGGACTTCTCCCCGCTCGATCCCGGACTCGAAGGATATGTCAGCCGGCACTTCACGAAAGCCTATGCACGGCATCTCTTCATTGCCGGTGAGATCCTCGGCCTGCAACTGGCCTCCATCCAGAACCTGAGCTTCTACCTCTGGCTCATGCGGCAGGCCCGGGAGGCCATCCGCGAAGACCGGTTTGCCTCGTTCAAGCGTGAAATCCTCCCGCAGATCGATTCCAGGCTGTAACAGCGCCTGAACACGACCCACGCAGACGCGTATTCCCCGCTCACCTTGCCCGGGCGCCGTGGCGCTCCTTTTCCGGGCTTTGACCTGCTCCTCCGAGATCCCTCCATGGCCCGCCAGTTCGACGTACCCACGTTCTATCGCAGCCCGGTCGTTTCCCGTGTGAAGGAGGCCCGGCGCCTGACCGATCCGCGCAAGAAGGACCTGTCACCCTCGGTGCTCGACTTCGGACCGGTCCGGTTCAAGCTGGCCCGCCATTTCGGGTTCTGCTACGGCGTCGAGAACGCCATCGAGATTGCCTACCGCGCGCTCGACGAAGCCGGTGACCGGCGCGTTTTCCTGCTCTCGGAGATGATCCACAACCCCCACGTCAACGAGGACCTGCTCGGGCGCGGCATCCGCTTCCTTCGGACCACGTCCGGCGAGCAACTCATTCCGTTCGAAGAGTTGACGCCCGAGGACATCGTGATCATCCCGGCCTTCGGGACCACGCTCGAGACCGAACAACGGCTGCGCGAGATCGGTGTGGACGTCGAGAGCTACGACACCACCTGTCCCTTCGTGGAGAAGGTCTGGACCCGCAGTGAGCGCATCGGAAGCCAGGACTACACGGTCGTGATCCACGGCAAGCGTCAGCACGAGGAAACGCGGGCCACGTTCTCCCACGCCCGGGCCGGAGCGCCCGTCGTGGTGGTCCGGGACCTGGAAGAGACCCGCAAACTGACGGCCGTCATCCGCGGCGAGAAGGACCGCGACTACTTCTTCGAGCACTTCGGCGAGCGCCATTCCGAGGGATTCGACCCCGACCGGGACCTGGTTCGCATCGGCGTGGTCAATCAGACCACGATGCTGGCAACGGAAACCGCCGAGATTGCCAGTCTCATCAGGCAGGCCCTCACGGATCGCTTCGGCGAGGACGGCATCCAGCACTTTGCCGACACGTCCGACACGCTCTGCTACGCCACGAACGAGAACCAGGACGCCACCCGGGCTCTGATTGCCGACGGCGCGGACCTGGCCATCATCGTGGGCGGCACGAACTCTTCCAACACGAGCCATCTGGTCGAGCTGTGCGAAGAGGTGATGCCCACCTGGTTCGTGACCGGCGACGAAGGCCTGCTCGGACCGGATGCCATCCGGCACTTCGATCTCCACCGGCACGACATGGTGACGTCCCGCGATTGGCTGCCTTCAAAACGGCCGCTCACGGTACTGCTCACGGCCGGCGCTTCGTGCCCGGACATCCTGCTGGATCGGGTCATGGAGCGTGTCTGCTCCTGGTTCGACGACGTGCGCCCCCTGGAAGACGTCCTCGAGCCCTTCTCGCCCTTCAACTGACCTTCAGCCCCATGTCCCCGCGAACCATCCTGTGGTGCCTTCTGCTCGTGCTCACCTCGGGATGTTCGGTGTTTTCGACCCGGGACCCCGAAGATCCGCTCGAGGATTCCGGCACCTACATCCAGCCGGACACCCCGGAGCAGGTCGTCGAGAACCTGCAGCAGTCGGTGCTGGAGCTCAACACGCTCAACTACCGCCGATCGATGGCCGAGGATCTGGTGTTCGAGCCTACGGCCACCGCTCTGGCGAGGGAAAGCGTGTTCCTCTCCTGGGGTCGTGCACAGGAGGACCAGTACTTCTCCGCCCTTGTGGCCGCCGCTGCCCTGAACACGGGTCATTCCCTGCAGCTCAACGACCGCACGCTGACGCTGCTGGATGAGGACGAATTCGTCCTGGACGCCACCTACGTCCTGACCGTGAACCACCGCCGAACCGAGGTCCCCACCCAGTTCCAGGGCCGGCTCCAATGGCTGCTGCGCCAGGGACCCGACGGCCTCTGGGCCCTTGTCGAATGGACGGACCAGGAGCTCGGCTCGCAGCCATCCTGGAGTGACCTCAAGGCCGAGTTCATGAAGTAGCCACCGCTGCGCCATGCCTTCTTTTCCCTTTGTATCGACGTGTACAACTCCATACGAAGGACGGAATCGTCACGCGGACGTACGACCCTTTTGCGGCCAATCCCGATATTGCAGCATGCGGTCCCTCCTCCTCACCCTGTTCCTTGCTGGCCTGTTTGCAGCCTGCAACCCGTTCGCGCCGGCGCTCGAGGAAGGCAATCCGTTCGGGGATCTGCTGGGGGATCCGACCACCGTCGAGGGCTTCTTCACCAACTTCCGTAATGCCTACGAGCTGCGGGACGTGTCCCTCTACGAACCGCTGCTGGATTCCTCGTTCACCTTCGTCTACACGGATTTCGACAATCAGGTGGATCGGGAATGGGGGTTCGCCCAGGACCTGGAAGGCACACGGCGTCTGTTCCAGAATGCTTCAGGGATCCGGCTGCAATGGAATCAGATCATCACGCAGGACGTGCTCGAGCGTAATCGGCGCGAACGCATCGTGCGCTCGTTCAACCTGACCGTCACCTTGGAACAGGGCGATGTCTTCCGCACGGACGGCAACGTGAACTTCCTCCTGGGCCGCGAGGACTCCCTTTCCTCGTGGCGACTGCTTCGCTGGCGGGATGAATCCGAGCTGTGACCGGCGTGCGTGAGGAACGATTGAATCACGGGCGAACCGGCTCCTGGACGTGATTCTGCCCGATCGGGAACCTACATTGCGGCAACGCAATTCCGACCCACAAAGCCCCTCGGACGCCATGGACAAGGCACTGGCCTACACCGAAGCCCATTTCGACCGCTTCGTAGACGAACTCAAGGATTTTCTCCGCATCCCCTCGGTCAGCACGGACTCGAAGCGCGCCGGGGACGTGCGCAAGGCGGCGGAATGGTTGGCTGTCCACATGCGCGCCCTCGGTGTGGAGAAAGTGGACATCATGGAAACGGCCGGCCATCCCATCGTCTACGGGGAACACCTGGTGGATCCTGCGGCGTCCACGATCCTGGTCTACGGACACTACGATGTGCAACCACCCGAGCCGCTCGAGCTCTGGACATCGGACCCCTTCGACCCCCAGGTACGCGACGGCAACCTCTACGCCCGGGGCTCCTGCGACGACAAGGGGCAGCTCTTCATGCACGTCAAGGCAGCCGAAGCCTGGTTCCAGACCGAGGGTCGCCCGCCCCTGAACGTGAAGTACATCTTCGAGGGAGAGGAGGAGATCGGATCGAAGCACCTTCCCGGGTTCCTGCGCGAGCACAAGGAGCTCCTGGCGGCCGATGTGGCCGTGGTTTCTGACACGGCGCTCTTCGGCAGCGGGGTACCGAGCATAACCTACGGCCTGCGCGGCCTGGCCTATGTGGAAGTCACGCTGCAGGGTCCGGCCATCGACCTTCACTCGGGCGTGTACGGCGGCGCCGTGCACAATCCGATCAACGCGTTGGCCCGCATGATCAGCGACCTGCACGACGAAAACCATCGCGTGACGATCGAAGGCTTCTACGACAACGTGATTCCACTGACGCCCGAAGAGCGCGAGACGTTTGCGAGCCTGCCCTTCGACGGTGAGTCCTGGGTCCGTGAGGTCGGCGCGTCGAAATCAAAGACGGAAACGGGCTACAGCCCGCTCGAAGGCACAACGGCCCGACCCACATTGGATTGCAACGGCATCTGGGGCGGCTTCACGGGCGAAGGCGCCAAGACGGTGCTGCCGGCCAAGGCCAGCGCCAAGATCTCCTGCCGCCTGGTCCCCGGTCAGACCCCCGAGGAAATCACGGCCAAGCTGGAGGCGCATTTCCGCAAGCACACGCCGGATACGATGAAGCTCACGTTCACCGACCTGCATGGTGGACACGGCGCGCTCACGCCCACGGATTCCCCGGCCATGCAGGCCGCATCCGACGCCATGGAGGCGGTCTACCACCAGAAGCCGTACATGGTGCGTTCGGGTGGCAGCATCCCCATCGTGGCGGACTTCAAACGCATCCTGGGCCAGGATACGGTCCTCATGGGCTTCGGCCTGGATTCGGACGCCATCCACTCCCCCAACGAGAAATTCGGCTTGGACCGCTTCCGCGCCGGCATCGACTCCGTCATCCGTTTCATGGGCCTTTACGCCCGCACCCGCTGAACCATGCAACGCATCCGTCCTTACCTGCTCTGGCTCATTGCTCTGGTGCTCGGCTGCAATACGGCACCGGCCCCTGTCGAGAATCCGTTCACGGGCGATCCGTGGCCGGCCATCCGCGCAGAGCGCATTGCCACGCTGCTTCCCGGGGCCATGGCTGACAACGGCATCGATGCCTGGGTCGTGATCTGCCGCGAGAACAACAACGACCCGCTGGCGGACCACGTCGGCTGCGAGAATGCTGGCGGAACGGCGGCCTTCATGTTCTTCCGGGATGGCAACCAGGTGAGCTCGGTGGCCATTTCGCCCTCTGGAGAGGCCCAGTCCCTGGCCGAAACCGGCCGCATGGATGAAGTCATCATCTCCGAGCGGGGCGCCAGCATCTGGAACACGATGACGGGGGTGTTCGAGCGGTTCAATCCGACCGTGATCGGAATCAACACGGGACTCTCCCCCATCACGGACGGCTTGTCCCACACGCAGTACGCATCCATGATGGAGGGGCTGCCTTCGGAGTGGACATCCCGCATGCAGAGCGCCGAGGACATGGTACGCTCCTGGCTGTCGGTCAAGCTTCCCGCCGAGATCGAAATCATGTCCCGCGCGGCCGAGATCACGGCCCAATGGGAAGTGGAAGCCTATACCCAGGCGGTGGGCGGCGTCACGACAGACCTCGAAATTGCCCGTTTCCTCGAAGCCAAGATGGCCGAAATGGGCGTCGGGGACGGCTGGTCCCCCGAGCAGAACCCGGCCGTCAATTCGGGGATGGACCGTGGACACTCCCACCCGACCGACCGGACGATCCAGCCGGGCGACTTCATCCAGATCGACTTCGGCATCCGCGTGCATGATCGCTGGGTGACGGATATCCAGCGGTTCGCGTATGTCCTGGCTCCCGGGGAAACGGAAGTGCCGGCCGATGCGATTGCCAAGTGGGAAGCGGCACGTGCGGGCAGCCGAGCCGCATTTACCGCCATGAAGCCGGGCGCCACAGGAAATGAGGTGGATCGGGCGCAGCGCGTCGTGATGGAGGAAAACGGCAGCATCCCCGTCATGTGGGGCACGGGCCACCCGGTCGGATACTGGGCCCACGACAGCGGCCCCGGACTGAGCGGCGGACGGATTGGCGTGGAGCTGCCGGTGGTGTCCACACAGATCCTGAAACCCGGGATGACTTTTTCGTTTGACGGCTTCCATTCCTGGCCGCTCACGGACTCCACGACCAAGACGATTTCTGTCGAGGAGATGGTGGTCATCACGGAAGACGGGGCGCGCTGGCTCACACCTCCCCAGGAAGAGCTGATCCTCATCTCCACCCCTCGCTGACCTCATGTACCGCCAGAACCTGTTTGACGAGGCCACCTACGTGGCCATCCTGGAGCGCCTCAACAAGCTGACTCCTTCCTCCCGGCCCGGATGGGGCAAGATGGCTGTTGGCCAGATGCTGGCCCACTGCGCCGAGGTGCAGGATGTCTACAACGGGAAGCCTCTGCGCGCACCCGTCTGGATGAAGCTTTTTCGCCCCATGTTGCGCCCCATGTTGTTGGCGGACAAGGACTTCAGCAGGAATGCCCCCACGCTGGACCAGTTCCGCATGGAGGACCCGGAGGATTTCGCCGCGCAGCGCGAACGGTTGGTGAACTCGCTTCGGACCATGCACGCCCTGGGTCGGCGTCCAATGAATCATCCCATGCTGGGCATGTTGACATCCGACGACGTGGGCTGGATCGCATGGAAGCACCTGGATCACCATCTGCGGCAATTCGGTGTCTGACCAGGAAGCACGTCTGTTGGCCGTGGACCTCGGGCTCCGCACCGGTCTGGCCGTCTTCGGCCGGGACGGCCGGTTGGTGTGGTACCGATCGCGCAACTTCGGCACGATGGCCCGGCTGCGCAAAGCGGCACGCTCGGTCATCGAGGAGGCCGGCACGGTCCACGTCGTGGCCATGGAGGGCGGGGGAGACATTGCCCTGCCCTGGGTGCACGAAATCGAACGCCGGGGCCTGGGCCTGATCCAGGTGCAGGCCGAAGCGTGGCGCACGGACCTGTTGCTGGCCCGGCATCAGCGCTCGGGACCGGATGCCAAAAAGCACGCCGACACGCTGGCCCGCCGCATCATCGAATGGTCGGGCGCCAAGAAACCCACCTCCCTGCGTCACGACGCGGCCGAGGCCATCTGCTTTGGACTCTGGGCGGTACGCCGGCACGGGTGGATCAGTGCGTTTCCCCCGTTGTAGGCCGGTTCGCCCGACCATCCCTCCAGGGCTGTCCCGGCGCTCGGGGCCGATGCGGCTTCATGTGTGATCCACATGAAGCCGCATCCTTTGGGCACGAAGAGAGTTGAATCGGAATGCTGCGGGGGCTAACATTGGCCCCCTGCCGTTGGACAACGGTCCAGCCCACGCCTCGGTGGCGGAACTGGTAGACGCATGCGACTCAAAATCGTATGTCCGTAAGGACGTGCCGGTTCGATTCCGGCCCGAGGTACAAGAGGCCCCTCACACGGTGTGTGGGGGGCCTCTTCACGTTCCATCGGATCTGTCACGCGCGGGTCGGGGCTTCCTGATGCAGCCCCCGGCGCGGGTTACTCTTCTTCCGACAAGGCCGAGCGCAACATGGCCTTTGTGATCTTGGCGGCCTGGACGATGTCGAGAAGGAAGGCCACAGTGCTGGCGATGGCGGCAAACGTCGAGGCATAGACCAGAACCGTCATCAGCCGCGGGCCCAGGGGCTCCGTGGCCACCGCCACCAGCGCACAGATCACCGAGATCGTGGCCAGGAAGATGGCCACCCGCAGGACTTCGATGCGGTAGAGCATATTGGTCGGGGACTCGATGGTCTTCGAGGCCAGGTACTCGCGTACGCGCGCCGTGAGGGTGGCAAACCGGTTGGTCAGTACCAACAGGAAGAGGCTCATCCCGGAGACCATGACAAAGGGAGTGAGGTCGGGGAATTCGATCATGGCAGGAAGGTCGGGGGACCCGAGGGAAAGGACGGGGGATCAGAGGGAACAGCTCCTGAGCCCGACGGAAAGGGCCTCAGGGCCAAAAGCAAAAGCCCGGATCAGCAGGAAACTGTCCGGGCTTTTGCATGGGAGCGGATGCGCTCAGTCGGCAAACATGCGACCGACGATGCCGGCCAATCCACCGATGAAGACGGCCAGCAGCACGACATGGACCCACGTGGGCTCGAGGATGAACACCGTCGAGAGGGGGATCACCGGAAAGATGGCCATGCAGAAGGCCCAGCCGAGAATCTGCTTGGGGGACGAGCGCTGGTCGGATGATGAAGCAGGAGCGGACATGGATTCGGGGCGGAATGAAGGATGTGACCGATACCGGAAAGGTACACAAACCACCCACGCGGTGCGACATGCGGAAGGGGCCTTCGGGGAATTTTCGAGGCTCGCGCCGGGGACGGATTTCGGCGACATCAACCCTATCGGCTCCACGGAAGGTGATCCACCCCGGAACCCGCTTGTCCTAAATCCCTATAAATAATGATTTACCCATATTTACGAGAGGTTGACATGGCGTTGTTTACACACAAGGAAGCGCAGCTGGGCGAACTGGAAGGCACCGGATATCTCTTCCAGAACAAGGACACCATCCCCGCCACCATGCAGGGCGTGTTTTTTGGACAGGAGACGGAAGCTGAATCGATTGAATCCCTGGTGGAGCAGGAGCCCATACCCTTCCGCGGCGTCCTCTACAAGAAGAACCTCTCGGGCAAGGTGACCGGAACGACGGTCGAAATGACGGTGGATGTGACCCAATTCAGGGAAGTGTCCATGGGACCCCGTGCCCTGTTGGAGGTCGTGGAGCAGGATTGAGGCTCCGAGCACCGTTTCCGGCGTTCCCAATCCCGTGAGCATCCCCTATACTGTCGGGCGGCGCCGCATCCGCGGC
>JAQCDI010000101.1 GCA_027620595.1 Bacteroidota bacterium
CCCCGCCCTTTTGTTTGGTTACGCCACAGCCGTTTCGGTGTCTATCCCGCATCACAGAACCCCAATGGGGCCTGCGGGTATCAAGCAACACCATGAACCTCGCGTCGCTGCAGCCATGAAGACCGTTGAAGCCATTTTGGAGACCGATGGTCGCCTTCGACTTCCCAAGAAGTTCAAGTTGTCGCGCGTGCGCCGGGTGCTCGTCACCTTCCTCGACGAAGCTCATGAAGAAGACGATGCTGTTGCTCTGAGCCTGCTCAGCGAACCTGCCCTGGCCAAGGAGTGGGATCGCCCTGAAGAAGACGAGGCATGGCAACACCTGCAATTCGATCCGTCGTAGTCGTACGATTCCCTTTCTCCGACCTTTCCAGCTCAAAGGTGCGACCTGCGGTCGTCCTGTGTGACGTCGGCCGCGGAGATTTCTTGCTCTGCCAGATCACAAGCAAGTCGTATGGGGACCCTGCAGCCTGCCGCTCCATCACAGACCGAGTAGTACGTATGCTGCGAAGGGGTCACATTTGATCCTGCGGCTCCGCTTCCTCCCGTGGTCCCATATATCACTTCCGGCATACGGTTCGCCCGTCATATGCCACTGATGATATATGACTTGGACCCACCCCCCGGGGCCTTCATCTTCACAATCGGCCCAACGCGGCAACAACTTCCTCGATCGCGGGTCGCCCGTACACATCCGCAGACGTACATGCCGCAGCCAGCGCTTCCAACTGCGGCACCGGCGCCGGGCAGACGCTGATCAGGTCTTCGAGCATCCGCCCGAACGCACAGACTTCCACCGCCTCAACCCGCTCCTTCACCGCGAAGTCGAGCCCGCGCAGATCCGAAGCCGCCCGGCTACCTGAGCCTTTCGGCCAGCGCAATCGAGGGCCGGACATCGTCCAGGCTGAATCCCTTGCCTTTGAGGGCTTCTTCGTAGACGCGCGTGTGCAGGTCGGTGAAGCCGCCCGAGAAATCGAACGCATCGCCGTCGAGCGTCAGGGACCGATAGGCGCCCGCGTGCCCTGCGGGGAGCTCTTCCGCGTTCACCGACAGATGCCAGCGCACGTCGGCCTTTTCCAGCGACAGTTGGCCCGTCATCGTCCGCGGCTCGTTGCGCGTCACGCTGGAGTGCTGGACATCTCCAAAAACCCACATCAGCATGTCGAAAAAGTGGATGCCGATGTTCGAGGCCACGCCCCCCGACTTGGCAAGGTGGCCTTTCCAGGACACATCATACCACTTCCCGCGCGGGGTCACGTAGGTCAGCTCCACGTGGTGGCGCTTGCCCGTGTTTTCGGCATCGATGCGGTTCTTGAGCGCAATCACGGCCGGGTGCAGCCTAAGCTGCAGCACATTCCAGATCCGCTGGCCGGTTTCCTGCTCGATTTCCTGCAGGGCGTCCACGTTCCACGGATTGAGCACCAGCGGCTTTTCGCAGATGGCGTCGGCGCCGATGCGCAGCGCAAACCGGCAATGCGCGTCATGCAGGTAGTTGGGCGAACAGATGCTCACATAGTGCAGCCGCTCGTTCTCGCCCCTGCGGCGCAATTTTTCCGCGTGCCGGTCGAAGCGCTCGAACTCGGTGAAGAAGCTGGCGTCCGGGGCATACTGGTCCATCGTGCCCACCGAATCGTTCGGATCGAGGGCGGCCACGAGCCGGTTTCCCGTGTCGTTTATGGCCTTCATGTGGCGCGGGGCGATATAGCCGGCCGCGCCGATCAGTCCGAAATTCCTGGGTTGGGGCATGGTGCGAAATCGTGCATAATGAGCCGGGAAGTTACGAGCGGAGCGGCTGTAAATCTTTGTCTGGGGAGCGGGTGGCGCCGTTAGGTTGCGCCGTTAGGTTGCGCCGTTTGGTGCGCCGGGTTACGCCGCCCCCGTTCGCGTGTCTTCCCTTCCCGCGAACACTGAAAATGGAGGGAAGCATGAAGCGGTTCATTCTGGGGGCACTCCTGTGCCTGTTCCTGGCGCCTGCCAGCGCGCAAACAACGTTCTTTTCCGAGGCCTTCGACAGCGTCGTCGAACCGGCCCTGCCAACATCGACCGTCTCGTCGAGCGGCACGTGGCAAACATCGGCCTCGTCGGCCTCCCCTGGTTCGGGGGCCAACAATGCCGTGCACACCGGTGCCTCTTCGGGGTCGCTCGTGCTGGGCCCGGTGGACCTCACCGCCGCGCTCGACGGCACCTTTTCATACTGGGCCAGGCGAACCTCGTCCTATTCCGCCGATTCGTTGATCGTGCGGGCGTCGTTGGACGGGGTGTTGTTCGATGTGCTCTTGTTCGGCGGGGGCTTGCCCGCGGCGGCGTCCACCTGGGAACAGATCTCGGTGGCGTTGCCCGCCGAGCTGCTCGGCGCTGGCGCGGTCTGGCTGCAATTCGACGGGCGAGGCGGTACGTCAAGCGGGTCGAATATGCGCATTGATGATGTGTTGGTCGAAGGCACGGCCAATCCGTTGCTGATCGACACGGCCTTCGGATTCGGGGCGAACACGTTGTTCTGGGACCTGTCCGCTCCCTCCTTGGGCCTTGATCTCGGCATCGAATGGGCCGGCCCGGACACCCTGCAGGGGCTGCAGTTTTCGCTTACATGGGATGATTCGGTCGTTTCGGTCGACTCGGTTTCGCTAGGTGCAGGACTCGGTTCGCCCGCGTTCTGGATGCTCTCATCCTCCCTGCTCACCAATACGGGCAACATTTCTCTTCTCTCCCTGAGCAATAACGGTCTTCCTCCCGTGACGCATCCGTCTGTGCTCGTGGTGCACGTCTCGGCGGTGGCACCGGTGGCTGTGACCACGCAATTGGTCCTTTCGGGCTTCCTGGCCACGTCCAACACGCCTACGGCCGACGAACTGGGACTCCCCAACGGACACCGGACGCTTTCGTTGACCCTTCAGCCTTCGTTGGCTTCGGTGGTGTTCGGTTCGACCGCGTTGGATTTCGGATCGGTGGTGGTCGGGGATTCGAGCGCCGTTGTCGTTGCCGTGTCCAATCCGACAGGAACGGCAGACCTGACGCTCTCCGGCTCGGCGTCGCCGATTGCGCTCTCGCTGCCCGACCCCATTGCCCCGGCCGGCTCCGCAGACCTCACGTTCCGGTTCAGGCCCACGCTGGCGGACGGCGGATCCCGGTCGGGGACGTTTTCCTTGAAGCATAAGACCGCGGCCGCCACTACCACTTTTGAATGGACGGCCCTCGTTCTTGGCGGCCGCGGAGACGCCGACGGCGACGGCAGCTTCGACGTGGCCGACCTGGTGCTTTCACTCGATGGCACGGTAGATCCAGGGTTGATCCCCGCCGCAGAGCTCCCGCGGCACGACGTGTATCCCTTCCCCGCGGGCGACGGCGCGCTCGACATCCGGGACCTGACGGTGGCCATCCAGGCCATCCTGCGTGGGCAATGGCCCGACGCCACGCCTTTGCCGGTGGCACCTGGGAGCGGCGCGCCTGGCAAAGGCATCGAAATCGCGCTCGTGCAAACAGCCGACTCGCTATGGCTCTCGGCACCCATTCCGCTTCGCGGCGTGCAGTTGGTGCTGGTTTCTGCCGATCCGCTGCCCGTGGCGCGACCTGCGAAACGCGGCGCCCTGCTCTCGGAATATCACGATCCTGCCTCCGGCGAGCAGCGCATCCTGTTGCTGGCAGGTCCCGGC
Source organism: Bacteroidota bacterium (assembly GCA_027620595.1). Taxonomy (GTDB): domain Bacteria; phylum Bacteroidota; class Rhodothermia; order Rhodothermales; family UBA10348; genus JAAZVD01. The sequence continues at coordinate 3,648 of JAQCDI010000101.1, forward strand.
GCGGCCTTCGAGGCAGGCCACCTCCCCATTGCCGCGCTGCCCCAGGGCCCCATGCCGCCTCCGCTTTCGGACCCTGTGCGGCTGGATGCCGGCGTGGCCGTGGATCGCTTCGGCGGGAAGCATCCCATTGTCTTCCGCCGCGAGGATCTCCTGCCCGAGCTGCCCGAACCGGAGCTGGATGGGTTCGGGATCTACCCCAACCCCGTGCCCCTCGGTTCGCCTGTACACCTTGACCTGCCGCCTGTCGACCTGGCGGCCTTCGAGGTCTTCGACACTCTCGGCCGCCGCCTTTTTTCGCAGCCCGAGCGCGTCCGGCAGCTTCCGGCCGACCTCTTCCGCACGCCCGGCACCTACTTCATCCGGATCCAGTCTGGCGCTCTGTCACTTACCCGCTCGGTCGTTGTGACCCGATGAAGACCCTCGCGGCCTCTTCTGCACGGGTATGAACGGTGAAGAACCCTGCTCCCCCCTTGAACCTGTACATCTTCGTGAAGAACCCTGCACCCCCCTTGAACCCATATATCATCGGAGGCATATGGACGGGCCCTCATATATCACTGATGATATATGGCTCCCGCAAACCCGGAACGAACCATTCCTATATTTGTTACCATATCATGTAACACCTTATGGGTAAGACACGGCGCGGCGGGTACGTCTTCATTACATGGAAAGGAGATCACGGGCCGTATCAAGTCCATGTCTACCAGGAAGGCCGGTCGATACTCAAATGGGACCTTGAGAACCACCTCCCCATGAAAGGAAATACCAATCGGCGCATTGCGCGACTCATCCAGGAGTTGCGGGATGAAGGATTAATATGACCATTGAGAACGTCGGCTGGAATAACCGGACCGCGGAGTTCACCATCGAAGCCGGTGGTCGGGCGTTGACCTTTCCGTATGCCATACTGCGCCTGAAGCCCACGGCGTCCAACCGGATCGTTGACGCGTTTCCTGATCCCGAGCTGGGCGGGGAAGCATTTACGTACTGGCTGGAATCGGGGGATGAGGACTCGATCCACCTCGACGCAGTACTCGACTTCCACAAGGACCCTGCCTACCTCAATGGGATCCTCATGCATCAATTGACGGTGCAGGCGCTCGAAGCCCTTGAACAGTCCAGTCTGGGCAGGAGACAACTCGCCCGCCTTCTCGACACCTCTCCGGCACAACTGTATCGGCTGCTGGATCCCGCCGATCACGGGAAGTCCGTAGGACAGATGCTGGCGCTGCTGCACTTCCTCGGACGCAAGGTGGACGTGGTGGTGTCCTGACCAACAGGAAAGGCCGACCCGAAAACGGATCGACCTTTCAGAAAGCCCTCAAACTGACCGCAGCCTATGGGAAGAGATAGCGGTCCATGTAGAGGAAAAGGAGCGTGCTGGCGGTCGAGATCCAGATCAGGAAAATGACCACGAGGGTGACCAGTTTCCAGGTTTCGGAGCGCTCGGCACGCTGCTCGGACTTGCTGCGCGCAGCACGCTGCTTGCGGGGTTCGTTCTTCGCGGCCGCAACGGCAGGCGCGGCGTTGACCTGCATGGTGAGCTCGTTCGAGAGCGTCACCTTGCCTTGACCGTCGCCCGAGACGGGAAGAGCCTGAGGGGGCAGGGTTCTTCCGGTTGGACTGTGGAAGGACATCTGTGCAGGCCGCGCACCGTCCGAATGGAACACGGGCATGAGCGGGTTGACGATGTTGCGTCGACCGTCTCCCGACCATACAGGCAGGGTATCGTCCAGCTTCTTTCCTTCCGACGTTGGTCCGTTCACCGCTGCAGCAATGACTCTGGATTTGCCCTGACCGTCGCCCGAGTAATTCGGAAGGAACATGGCGGGGATCGTATGACTCCGGACGGGCCGGGCATTGGATCCGCCTGCCTGCTGCCCGTGCGAATACCGCGGGTCAAAGGAGGGGCGATCAAACATCAGGGTCTCAAGTGGCAACGGGTGGTTGGATCAGCCGTGCAGGCACGGCGCCGCGATCACCATTACCAAACGAGACTTTTTTTCTTTTTCGTGGTCGACGCCCGGAAATTTATCCGGATGGCATCGGGAGTTGTCCACAGACCCCGCGTAAAGCCGAAGATCGGGGGTGGGCATCGAACCGCTCGCAGGATAGCCGATTCGACTCAAGGAGACCAGCCCTGTGGGTAAAATATTCTTGCTCGCCGGCCCGTTCTGCGTCAACGCTCCATCCGCGCCCGGATTTCACTCAGGCTGTCGCCGCCGAACTTCTCGAGCACCGCGTTGGCAATCTCCATGGCCACGACGGCCTCAGCCACCGTTGATGCTGCAGGTACGCTCGTCACGTCGCTGCGCTCGTAGCGGGTGGGCTGTTCTTCGCCGGTGGCCATGTCCGCCGTTCCGAGCGGTTTGATCAGGGTCGGAATGGGCTTCATGTAACCCCGGACGATGATGGGCATGCCGTTGCTCATGCCTCCTTCGATGCCGCCCGCTCGGTTGCGCGTGCGAGGAAAAGTCCCTCCCTCAGCACGGATGGGATCATGCACGTGCGAGCCGCGGTCCGACGCGGCAGCGATGCCGTCTCCGATTTCGACGCCTTTTTGCGCCTGGATCGAGAGGATGGCGTGCCCGAGACGCGCATCGAGTTTGCGGTCCCACTGCACGAACGAGCCGAGCCCGACCGGCACGCCCGTCACGATCACTTCGTAGACGCCGCCCAGGCTGTCGCCATCCCGTTTGACCGCCGTGATGTGTTCGACGCAGGCGGCCGAAAGGGCGGCGTCGAGCATGCGGACCTCGCTGGCATCGGCGGCGGGGTTGAGCGCCTCGGCGCCACGCGCCACCAGCGCATCGACACGCGCCGCATAGTCGGCCGGCGAAGCGTATCCGACTTCTCCGATCCGCGTCACGTGGCTGCCCACCTGGATGCCCAGCTCGCGCAGGAAAAGGCGTGCCATGGAGCAGCAGGCCACCCGCATGGCGGTTTCGCGCGCACTGGATCGATCGATGACCGGACGAATGTCGTCCAGGCCGTATTTCTGTGCGCCTGTGAGGTCGGCATGACCCGGCCGCGGCAGGGTGATTTTCTCGATCCCCTCGCCCGACCCATCAATGGCCATCACCTCGGGCCAACCGGACTTGTCCTTGGTGTAGGCGGCATTATCGAGCCGCAGCGCCACGGGACCGCCCATGGTCTTCGAGAACCGGATGCCACTGTAGATGTGCACCAGATCGGTCTCGAACTTGGCGCGACCACCCCTGCCGAACCCGAGCCAGCGCCGGGCCAGTTGTGCGTCGATCTCGGAGGCAAGAATGGGCACGCCCGAGGGCATGCCTTCGACAATACCGATCAGGGCTTCACCGTGGGACTCACCGGCGGTCAGGTAGCGGAGCATGGATGGGGGGCGAACCGTGGAAAGAGCCCGAAATGTACGCCACAGACGCCTTCAATGTCCGGTCGCCTACTCTTGCACAGCGCGTTTCACTTCGAAAAACGCTGACGAACCGTCATCCTTCGCCACCCGAACCAACAGATCGCCCGTGAAGCGCAACGCGTCGTTGAGCGAATCGATGTTGAAGACGGGCACGTCATTGATGGACGTGATCACCACGCCCCGCGGAATCCCCGTCTGGTCAAACGGTTCGCCCGCCGTCACAAAAGCGATAAAGACCCCGTGGGCCACCTGGAATCGGCGACGCGTGCGGTTGTCGAGGTTCGCCACCCCGATACCCCATTCCGCGAGGTTCACCACCTGGTCTTCTTCGAGCTGGGGCTCGAACGTGTTGGGCGCGGGCTGATTGAGTTCGGTGAGCCAGGAGGCGTAACCCGGGTCATCCCGCCCCTTGAGCGTCACATTGAAGGTTCGGCTGCGGCCGTCCCGCCACACTACGACGGGTACCTGGTCGCCGGGGGAGAACAGGGCGATGGCACTCTGCAGTTCGTTGGGCTCGGTCATATCCCGGCCGTTGACCGAGAGCAGGATGTCGCCGTCGCGCAGCCCGCCTTCATAACCGGCCAGACCTGGCTGGACGCGGGAGAGGTACACGCCCCGCACCTCGTCGAGACCCACCCTGGCGGCCGTCCGGGCATCCATGGCCTGGATCGAAACGCCCAGGTAGCCGCGGCGCACTTCGCCGTAACGGATCAGGTCGCGGACCACGCGCTCCATCAGATCCACCGGCACGGCAAACCCGTAGCCCTCATAGGATCCCGATTCGGTGGCGATGGCGGTCGCAATGCCCACCAGTTCGCCGCGCAGGTTGACCACAGCCCCACCCGAGTTGCCCGGATTGATGGCCGCGTCGGTCTGGATGAAGCTTTCGATGCCCAGTTGATTGTCGATCACGTTGACCTGGCGACCGGTGGCGCTCACGATGCCCGCCGTCACGGTCGATGTCAGTCGGAACGGGTTGCCGACGGCCAATACCCATTCGCCAACTTCCACGAGGTTGGCATCGCCCAGGGCAATGACCGGGATGTCTTCGCCGGAATCGATCTTGATGACCGCCAGATCGGTGGTCGGGTCGGCACCCACGATGCGCGCCGTGTATTCGCGCTTGTCATTGAGGGTCACCCGGATGCGGGTGGCTCCTTCGATCACGTGGTTGTTGGTCACGACATAGCCGTCCTCACTCAGGATCACCCCCGAACCGAGGCTCTGGCTGACGCCTCCCCGCTGGCTGAACGGGGAAAGGAGGTTCGAACCCGGCAGACTTTCCACCTCTATAT
>JAQCDI010000102.1 GCA_027620595.1 Bacteroidota bacterium
CGTTGGCATACAGGTCCAGCTTCTGGCGAAGCTGCACATTGACCGATTTGAAGCCTTTCCCGACGGGGGTGGTCACCGGGCCCTTCAGGGCAATGCCCGTACCGCGGATGGCGTCCACCACGTGCTCTGGAAGCGGCGAATCGAATGCCTCCAATCCCGCCACTCCGATCTTCTCGTGCCGAATCCAGTCAAAAGCCACCCCGGTGGCCTCAAGCACCTCCACCGTGGCTTCGGTCACTTCGGGACCAATACCATCACCGGGCAACAGGACGATACGGTGGGACATGCCTCGGGCCTTTCGTGGAAGAGGGGCAGGGAAAGGCCTGAAAGTACGGGCACTACAAACGAAAAGGGCCCCGGCAAGCCTGGGCCCTTTCGATTTCGGGATTGATTCACGGTGGGATGCAGGACGGTTCCTATCTGCCGTCCGCCGCGAATCAGGAGGGCAGCTCCCTGCGGGACGAATAGTTGATACGCAACGTGCCGGCTTCACGCAATTCCTGCTGCACATCCAGCACGATGCCCATCTCGGACGTCTGGTCCACTTTGAGCGACACGATCAGTCGGGGCTGCTCGATGAGCTTGCGGTACATGATCGTGCGGACGTTGGTCAGGTCTTCCACGAGCGCATCGTCAATCTGCACCCCCGTGTCTCCGAGGCGATTGCCGTCCAGCTTCTTCGGGCCCACGTAGATATACGAAACCAGACGCTTCTGATCGATCTTCGTGAGGGCTTCGGCTTCGGGCAACATGGTCCGGACCTGGACCGTCGTTTCCCGGAGCACCGTACTGACCATGAAGAAGATCAGCAGCATGAAGATGATGTCCGGAAGCGAAGCGGTAGGGATATCCTGCTTCGTCTTGGTCTTCTTCTGAAAGTGTCCTGCCATGGAAGTGATGTCGTTTACGAACCGACGGTGCCGTCAGGCTGCGTCCGGCTCGGCAATGGAAATGGCGGCTTTGATCTTCTCGCGGATGGCGTTTTCCGCATCGGATTCTTCGATGGCGCTGACGTAGGCCGCGTAGTCAGGGTATCCGAGAGCCCTGGCCTCGGCATCCCACATCTCGAAGTAGGCCATCCAGACTTCGTCCAGCACCGCCACGTAGGAATCATATGGTGTCTGCCGGGCGGTCTTGATTGAGATCAGTGCCTGTCCAGCCGACTCAGCGTATCGCGGATCGACTCCATTGTTGAGGACGTGTTTCATGACCTCATCGCGGATAAGCTGCACCGCCGACGGCAGATCCTCGACCAGTACCAGGCCCTGCTCGTTGACCAGGATCTTGAGCACGTTGCGCTCCTTGATCGGTGGCGGCTCTACATCTTCCTCAAGTTTGGGGGGAAGCACCATCCCGATTCCCGTATCCACGTCGATTGTCGTGGTAACGAGGAAGAAGATGAGCAGCAGGAAGGCGATGTCAGCCATCGACGAGGTGGGAATTTCCGCCTCAGTCCGCTTCTTTTTTTTCAACAAAGACATCTGGATCCTCTCGAATATGCAGTGTACGTCCGTCGGCTCAGAGTCCGAACAGACCCTTCAGTCCGGAGAGCAGCAGCACGGCCGAGGTCATTGCCACGGAAATCAGGAATGACAACACGGCGGCATGCGCCCAATCGCGCAGGACCAAACCCAGCACGCCGAAGATGGCAAACGGGATCATGGTCAGGACCACGGTCTGTGGATTCACTTTTCCCTGTGCCAGGGAGCGGATACCGAATACGCCGATGGCGACCAGGCTCAGCCCGGAGACGATCAGCACAGCCCAGATGAAATAGGGTACGAGTCCAGCCATTTCTATTCAGGTAGTTGGGGTTCGTTGGGGCGGCCGCGCAGCGGCCGCCCCAACGCAAGGTCATGCGGAGGGTTCGACTGGAAACCTTACGGTTTGCCGGACTGCAGCAGCACGAGCGAGTCGATCAGCTCGATGGATGCTTCTTCCATGTCGATCACGATCCGGTCGATCTTGGACGTGATGTAGTTGTAGAAGAACTGCAGGATGATGGCCGAAATAAGACCGAACACCGTGGTGAGAAGGGCCACCTTGATACCACCGGCAACCAGCGAGGGGGAAATGTCCCCGGCGGCTTCGATGGCGTCGAAGGCTTCGACCATCCCGACTACCGTTCCGAGGAACCCGAACATCGGGGCCAGGGAGATGAAGAGGGAGAGCCACACGAGACCGCGCTCGAGGAAGCTCATCTCGATGGAGCCGTAGGAAACGACGGCCTTCTCGACGGCCTCGATTCCTTCGTCGTGACGCAGCAGACCGGCCTGGAAGACCGAAGCTACCGGACCACGCGTATTGGCGCATACTTCCTCAGCGGCGGCAATACCACCTTCTTCGAGGGAGCCTTTCACCTTGACGATGAACTTGCGCGTGTTGATGTCGGCGCGGTTGAGCGTAATGATGCGCTCGAATGCGATGGCGAGACCTACGATGAGCGAGATGAGGATTGGCCACATGTAGTCGCCGCCTTCATTGAAGCGCTGCACGAGTACGTTTACCAAGCCTTCGTCGCTCGCCGCTTCCTGCGGCAACATCAGAAGCAGGTTGAAAATCGTCATGAAAGTCATCCCTCCTATTCAGAACAGGTTTTTTGTCGATGGATGTGTTGGTGGGAGCCCGTCAACCGACGAACCAGAACCCCAAGCAGTCGAACGGCCGCTCACCTGTTGATAGGAAAAGATGAACGGCCGCAAAGCAGTCCGAATAATATCCAATCCTTCAACGTTTGTCAATGCGGAATTCCTCCGCGGAGGTCGGAACACCTGACTGGTGCATGCACTGTGGAGGACACAGCAGCACCGACCAAGTTGCCCGATCAGAACGAATACCAATAACGGGGACGCCTGGGGACCTGAATGACGGTCCATGCCTCACTCGCAACGTAGGCGCAGCCCCGACAGGATACGCAGCCCGAAGGCCGTAAATTTCTTACCGGGCCGCGGAATATTGCTCTGCCAACCGCCCCGCGGGCTCCCAGAGCTTCTGGGATTCCACAAGCAGATGATCCACATGCCGCCATACCGGGTACCAGGCACTCCGGTCGTAGAGCCGTGTGGCCAATCGGCCTTTGAGCAGGGCCGAAACGAGATCTTTTTCCGAAGCCAGGTCTGCATCGGTGAAGAACTCGGCGCCTTCGGGAGCCGACAAGCCTTCCCCGATCACGACTCCCTTGTCGGCCGCGTAGGAACGGAAGGCTTCCAGCATGTCGTCGTCCACCTTGAACCCGTTGATGAAGGCGTCCGCCTGTTCCCCCCAACGGGCTTTCAGCGAGGCTCCGTGGAGGTCCAGCCACGATCGGACGAAGCGATCCTCGATGTTGCGTCCAAGGACGGCCCGAACCATCGGGGAAAGGCTGTCGGCAGGGATGATGTAGTCGGGAATGATGCCACCTCCGGCAATGACCAGGCGCCCCGCATCCGTGCGGTATCGCAGCGAGTCCGCCGCATCGGAGAGCAGCTCTTCCGCCGTGTGCGTGCCGTCGGATTTCATGAGGGCCGCTTTGCTCGCATAGTAATCCGTACGATCCCCGTCCTCATAGTCGGTCTGGATCAGCCGACCCGACGGAGTGAAGTACCGGGCAACCGTGAGGCGCAGGGCGCTGCCGTCGCGGAGCACATACTGTTTCTGCACTAGCCCCTTTCCGAAGGTCCTTTGCCCGACGATGAGGGCCCGATCATGGTCCTGAAGGGCGCCGGCCACGATCTCACTCGCCGAGGCGGATGCGCCGTCCACGAGCACCATCACGGGTCCCTGCTCCCAGAGGCCGTTGCCACCGGCGTAGAAGGCTTCCTTGCTGTCCTCCGTGAAGCCGCTCTGGGACACGACCAGCTGCCCCTCCTTGAGGAACTCGCCAGCCACCCGGACCGCCATTTGCATGAACCCACCCCGGTTGCCCCGAAGGTCGAGGACCAGGCGTTCCATCCCCTGTTCCTTCAGGGTGCGGAGACTGGCCATGAACTCGTTGTAGGTGGTCCGGGCAAAACGGTTTAGCCGGATGTAGCCCGTACCGTTGTCCATCATGTAGGAGGCATCGAGGGTATGGATCGGGATCTTGTCCCGGATGATCTCGAACTCGAGCGCTTCGGGAACGCCCGGGCGATGCACGGACAAGTGGACCTTCGTACCCCGCGGCCCTTTGAGGTGGCGCCGGACATCGTCCTCGCTGAAACCGATGGTTGAGGCGCCGTCCACCACCATGATCCGGTCTCCCGTCTGCAGGCCGGCCTCCTCGCTCGGCCCGCCAGGTATCACGTTCAGGACCGACAACGTATCGGACCCGTTTTCACCCGGCAGGAGCTCGAAAGAGATGCCAATACCTTCGAAAGCAGCATCAAACGACTCGTTCTCCCCCTGCAGGGCCTCGATATCGAAATAAAGGCTGTGCGGATCCAGCTCCCGGAGCATGCCGTCGATCGCATACCGCGCAATCTGGTCCGGGTCGGTTTCCTCGACGTAGCGCCGGTTTATGAGCAGGAACACATCCTCGATGCGCTGCAGGGCCGACGTGGTATCCCGGCTGAAGAGCTGACTCTCCAACTGCACGCCGGTCAGGAACGAGACCCCGATCAACAGAATGACGATCGTTTTTCTGGACCAAAGCTTTTTCCGGAGCGGTGATTTCTCGGTTTTCATCAAAAGGGTTCCGGGCTGGATGATTCCGCGGGCTTCACCGGGCGGCAGGACCCGGCTTCATTCCCTCTTTACGGAAGGCCGAGTCCGATTGATCCCCCTGTGGATTCGGACAAATTTTATGCCCTCCCGCGCTCGACGATGCCTTAGATTGCCGGGCCCGCATCGACCGTACCTGAAGTCCGCTCCACATGACCAACAAGGCCATTGCCCGGCTCCTGAAGGAAACCGCTGCCCTCATCGAATTGACCGGGGGCAATCCATTCCGCGCCCGCGCCTTTGATTCGGCTGCACGGACCCTCGAACGGATGGAAGAATCGGTGTCGGACCTGGTCCGCACGGGTCAACTGACGGGAATCCAGGGAATCGGCAAGGGACTGGCTTCCCAGATCGAGGAGATCCTCTCCTACGGCTCGTTCGAGGTCCGCGATGAACTCCTGGGGGCCCTCCCCCCGGGTTTGCTGGATATCCTGGCCGTCAAGGGACTCGGAGCCAAGAAGGCCCGCGCCCTTTGGCAATCCCTGGGCATCCAGTCGCTGGATGACCTCGAAGCTGCTGCCCAGTCCGGCCGGATTGCCGAACTGGACGGGTTTGGCGCCAAAAGCCAGACCTCGATACTGGATAGTGTGGCCTTGTTGCGCTCCTTCCAGGGCCGTCGGCGCCTGGCCGATGCGGTGGTGGAAGCTGCGCGGATCCGGTCCTCACTGCTGGAAGGCGGCTTTGAACAGGCATGGATCAGCGGGGAAACGGCCCGGCGTCTGAATGATGTGGGCTGTATCAGCCTGGTGGTCACGGGACCCGGTTCGCCCGATCTGCCCGGAATCGACCTGTACACGAGGGACCATCCCGATGGTCAACTGCATGAAGGCTCCCTCCCCGATGGCCTGACCCTGCGGATCCTGGTATGTCCTGCCTCGCACGCCGGGACGGGGTTGTTCCGGGAAACCGGGCCGGCCGCATTCGTTGACGGCCTGCTAGGCGGGAAACTGATGACAGCAGCGGATGAACACACCCTGTTCGAGGCGCTGGGAGCGCCGTGGATCGCTCCGGAGCTGCGCGATCTTCCGGACGCACACCTTCGCATGTCCGCCCTGGCGCAGTTGGACCTGATTACCGACGCCCATCTGCAGGGCGTGCTGCACAACCACTCCACCTATTCTGATGGTGCGCACACCCTGAGGGAAATGAGTCTGGCCGTCCGTGAGCGCGGATACGGGTATTTCGGCATCTGCGACCACAGCCAATCCCTCAAGGTAGCCGGCGGTATGAGCCCGGAAACCGTGGCTCGACAGCAGGAGGAAATCCGCCGGCTCAATGCAGGGTTCGCGTCGGATGGCGGCCCCGCCTTCCGGGTTTTTTCGGGCGTCGAGAGCGATATCCTGGCCGACGGCAGCCTGGACTACGACGACGACGTGCTGGCATCCTTCGATTTCGTGGTGGCCAGTGTCCACGTTGGATTCAACATGACCGAAGCACAGGCCACCGAGCGGATCATCCGGGCCATTTCGCATACCGCCACGAGCATCCTGGGGCACCCGACGGGACGCCTGATACTGAAGCGGGAAGGGTATCCGATCAATCATGAGGCTGTCCTGCAAGCATGTGCCGCCCATAAGGTTGCGGTCGAACTCAATGCCAACCCCTATCGACTGGACCTGGACTGGACCTGGATCGAGCGTGCAAGGGAACTGGGGGTGGTCGTCTCGATCAATCCGGATGCGCACTCGGTGGAACAGATCGATTTGATGACCTGGGGAGTTGCGGCAGCCCGCAAGGGCGGATTGATGGCCTCCGAGTGTCTCAATGCCCTCTCCAGCGACGGGTTTGCTGCATGGCTGTCCTCCCGCAAACGCACCTGAGACCCCCATGCCCAAGCGGATCGGCATCATCATCCTGCTTTCGACCATCGGCCTGACAGGTTGTGTGGTGCTGATCTTCGTGCTGGCCTTTTCCGCAGGACCGGACGCCCCGGCGTCCCTCGAAACCGAGTGGATCGCGAGCGAGGGGACGGTTTCATGGGTGGAAAGCGGAGGAATCGTCACGCAGTCCTCTTCCTTCGACGATGCGCTCCTCATCCTGGGGTATGGCCAGGCCCGGAGCCGGGCATGGCAGACCGTTCTATGGCGTCAGGCCGCCCTGGGGCGCCTCTCGGAGTGGTTCGGTCCAGACGCCCTGCCTGTGGACCGTATGGTGCGGCAACTGGAAATCGGCCAGGGCGCGCGGGCAGCTTGGGACGCTTTGCTTCCGGAGGAACGCGAGGATCTGGGGCAGTTTGCCCGCGGCATCGATATGGCCCTTTCGGCACGGGACCTGAACCGGGCCACCCCCTTCCTGATCCTCGGATTCCGCGCAGAGTCCTGGGAGCCATGGCATTCCCTGGCCGTGGAGCGTCTTTATTCCTGGATTTCAGGGGCATCGACGATTCAGGGATCGGGCCCGACCCACCCGGAAACCGCCCTGCCACCGGATTGGCAGGCGGCCGAACGCGCCCTGCAGGCATTGCTCCAGTTCCATGGTCAACTGGGCAGCCGGCGTGCAAAGCGGGGTGAACCCGTTCCTGGCCGCCCGGCTGGCCACCGGGGGCACAGGGATCCCGTTCTACGTTGAAACGGACATGGACTATGGAACGGGGCGGTTTACCGGCCTCATGGTCCCGGGCACCCTGGTAGCTCCTTTCGGGCGAACCCACGCCGATGCCTGGGCGCTGACGGCCCGGGGCCACCGAAGAATTGAAGAGGTGCAAGTAGCCACGCGGGACATATGGACGCAGTTCCATCGGATCGCCTCCCTGGGAGACGAGGAAGTGGTCGTGTCCCGTCGACTGGGAAACCGCCTCTTGCTGGAGCAGCCCTCCCGGGAGCGCAGCAGCCAGCGGCTCCCGTTGTTGTCCTGGCCCGGACTCGAACCAGGCTCGGACACGCGCCAGTGGCTGCGCGCCCTCAAGGGTGAGGCGCCCGAACCGTCCTTGCTCCGCGCAGACGGCGTTCGATGGACCGGTGCCGGATGGACCCCGACCGGAAGACCGACCTCCATTGTCGAGGGCACGCCGGGTATCCTTTTCGTAACCGACGCGCGGCCGGAATCCAGTCCCCAGGCCACCGTGGCCGGCATGGTCAGCGCTCCCGAGCGGGAAGCGTGGATGCAACAGACCCTGTCCCTGGCGGCCGGTCCCCGATTGGCCCGGATCCTCACCTTCTACGCCGACAGCCTCATCACCGACCCGAGGGAACAGGAAGCACTGCGCTATCTGAAGAACTGGAACCTGGAATACGGTGCGGCCGAGCCGGGTGCGTCCATCTACGAGCGCCTGCTTGATGAATTGCCCGATTCGATGGGTGCATCGCAGCCCATGCAGGAGGCCCTTTCGAGGACCGTCCGCACACTGACCCGTCAATACGGTCCTGAAATGAGCTCCTGGCGCTGGGAAACGGTGCAGGAGCGGACGGTGAGGTACCCGGGAGCCACCTCGACGCCGGCCGACGGCGGGCGCACAGAGGAGCGGTTCGTCCAACAGTACCTGCCCGTCACCCTTCGCGCTCCCGGTCATCCACAGTCCCTGGTGTGGGGCGCCCCGCCGTCGGCCGATTCCCTGCGTATCACCTCCGTCTGGGAAGGCACGCTGGACCTGCGCAGCGGTACCCTTTTCTTCCGCCGGCCCGCGGTGGAATTCAATCGCTTCCTCGGAACGTTC
>JAQCDI010000103.1 GCA_027620595.1 Bacteroidota bacterium
AGGAGGGGCAGGGATTGTGCGAAGCAAAATCCCGGCGGCGGCGGGCTTCTCGCAGGCGGTTGGGCCTGTATAAAATCCGAGATGGATTTGTAAGCTTCCCCGTTTTTCGGGGCACTCAAAAGTAGAGATTTCGGGTTAAGGTACGACGTCCACAGGGGCTCGGTAGCCAAGCGATTGTTGCTCCTTTCGCTGTTGGCTTCCGCCTTTCTGGTGTCTCCATCCGCTGCCCAGATGAAGGCCAGCGAGCGCTCGCAGGTCCAGCAGATGATCAATGGCGTAAGCGTTGAGATCGACTACTCGCGTCCGTCCGTCCGAGGCAGGATGCCAGCCTTCGGCGGCATCGAGCCGTGGGGTGTGGTCTGGACGCCGGGCGCGGACGGATCCACCACGTTCAAGTTTTCCAAGGACGTGAAGCTGAACGGTGCGGATGTGGAAGCGGGCAAATACAGCATCTGGTTCGAACTCAAGGAAGAGGGACCCTGGACCCTGATGCTCCACCCGGACACCACCCTGTTCCACGTTCCCTATCCCACGCTCGACGGAGCCTACCTCACGGTAGACATCGATCCAGAAACAGCCCCCTCGTTCGTCGAAACACTCCGCTTCGACATCGAGAATGTGCGGGTCAATGGAGCGGACATCCAGTTCCGCTGGGCTGATACCTTGGTGCCCATCCGTCTCGACATCGACCCTGGATATGACATGGTGTTTGATGCTGCCGAAGTCGGCCCGTACACCGGAAACTGGAAGCTGGACACCAGCATGGCGCGGCCGGCAGACAGCCTCATCACGATGTGGCGGCAGGACGTACCTGAGGACCAGATAGAAGGATTCGATAAGTGGTTGGCTTCGTTTGATGCCGATCAGGACCTCCGTCTTGTGTTCGAACCCGAGTCGGGACACCTCCAGGGATTCAATGCCACGATGGCAGATTATGACGATGAAGATCCGAACCAACCTTCCTTCGTCCTTATTCGGCGCAGTGAAGGCATTTTCGTTGAAGGAATCCTGGTGGATGGCGAACTCATGTTCGTGCTCGACTACTACATGTGGGAGTTCGATTTCGACGAGAGCGGCTTGGCCATTTCCTTCACCCAACGCGCCACGCAGAATGACGAAGTGATGGGCAGCGCGGAACGAGTGGACAGCAAGTGACCGATGCCGGCATGCCTGAGGTGCCGTCGAATTGCCCAAAACCGTCCGGCACTCCCACCGTTCAATGGGTGAACGCAGAGGGAGAAAACCATGAAGCAATTACTTTTGGGGCTGCTCCTGGCCTTCGTGCTGGGCGGGTGCGAGATTCTGGGTCCGGACAACGACGACAACCAGACCAAACGGACCTATCCGGTGGCCATGGGTCACCCGGCAGCAGATCTGCAGGGACTGCTCGACGGGAATCATGCACCGGGCCTGTTCGACCTCGACGCGTATGTCGTCGGGATCTCCGAATGCCCACCGGATCATGCCTGTCTGATTGCGGATCACATCCGCGTAGCGGGCAGTCCGGACACGGATGGACCATCACTGATGATCGACGCCAACAAACCGTCACAGTTTGACATGGACGATCGGTACGTCCTTTCGATCGAGGTATTCAACGAGGCGTTCCCGGAATCCAGCCAAGCACTCTACGTTCGGCTGCTGGGTTATTCGGCAACCGACTGATCGAGAGTTGTCGCCAACTCGATGCGCCGCATTCGTTTGCCGAACTGGTCCATGGCATACTGAAGGAAGTCCTCTTCTTTCAACCCGAAGGGCATCGGGTCGTAGTGGGCAAAGAGCTCCGAGATCGTGGCAGAAGCCACCGGAAGCAGGTCGGTCATCGTGGACTGCAGCACCCCCATCAGGGAAGGGTTCGCCCGAACCAAGCGGGTAATGAGATGGATGCCGTAGGCTATGTGGCGGGACTCGTCCCGTTGCAGCAAACGGATCCCTTCGGTCACGCCCGGCATGATGCCGCGGGACTCAAGCACGGAGTAGAATGCGTGATACCCGGTTTCGGCCAGCGTTCCTTCCACCACCATGTTGTACGTGGCCGAGGCCTGGAGCTGGGCGGCGGGGGAAGCATCCGTGTCGAGGCGGGATAGTGCCGTCGGGAGCGCTTCGTAGAACAGGTTCCGGTACGAGGGTGTGTGGTACCCCGACAGATCGTCCCTGCGCATCACGACCTCGTCGAAGACGCGGCGGAACAGCTCGGTGTGCTTGGCCTCCTCGAACAAAAAAGTCGTCAGATACATCTCTTCCTCGATGCGCCCCTCACGGGCCACGACCCGGATCAGGGGCAGCAGATCCAGCGTCACCGCTTCCTCGCCAGCCTGGAACATGGCCAACAACCGCATCAACACGTCCTGTTCATCCGGAGCGAGCCGCACCCAGTCGGCCCTGTCCGCTCGCAGATCGATGTCCATCGGATCCCACACGCCCAGCTTCTTGGCCTTGTGGTAGAGCTGCATGGGCAGGCTGTCCTGATCCAGCCCTGCTGAGGTTGTCCGGAACGATGTGTGCACCACCGGATCCGGGAGGGGTTGGGGGGCGAACCTTGGATCGGGGCCGGCAGCCGGTGCCGGAGCTTCGAGGCGCATGGCCAGATCCATCATGTCTGAAGCAGCCTTGCTGAAGCGGCTGAGGCGGATCATCGACCCTTTTTCCAGCTTGATGACGCCCTGCATGATGGCTACCAGCGGCGCCAATTCGCCGTCGAGCACCCGATTCCAATCGGACGCCGACGCGGCCAGGACGGTCTCGGCCTGCCCGGCTTCCTCGCCGGACACGGAACGCACACCGTTGCACTGGCCCGCCTCAAGATCCAACCACCAATTGACGCTCCCAAGAACCCGCAACACCAAGGGGCCCTTCCACTTGCGGGCCGTAAACCTGTAGGACGAGCTGTCATTGAGCGCCTGCTTCCAGGACTCGGCCCAGGCGGGAGAAAAACGTTCCATGGGCATGGGCAGAAGCGGATGATGCGAGAAGGTGTCGGGTGCTCAAAATAAAAAAGGGGAGGCCCGAAAGGACCTCCCCTTTGCGCAAGGCGCGTTTTCGCCTAGATGAAGAGGAGGGCGCCAAAGGCGACGAGTACACCGAGGGCCACCATACTCATGAAGAAGTAGAAGCCGATGCGGTTCATCCGCTCGTTGGGAACGGTGGAATGGACGGGAGCCGCGGGTACAACTACCCGGGGCGCTTTGATTGCAGCTTTCATGGGAGTCTGGGATGGGTCCGGAGGCACGACAATGGTCACTTCCGGAGCCGGAAAGAGAAATGATTCCGATTGCGGATCGGGAGCGATCCGCAATCGGAACGGGAACGGACAGGCTACCAGACTCTCAGCAGCGGATGGGGCGCAGATAGGAAGGAAGCAACGTGGGGTCTGCCCCACCCCGCACAGGGTGTTCTGTGCCAAGGGCAGCGAGCGCAGTGAGCGGGCCTTCCAAAGCGTAGCGGTATCGGGATTCCTTCTGGACTTCCGGGCGGTCGTCCAGCGTCGGCACGGGAGGAAGGGGCCGAAGCGGAAGGACTGCCGTGTGCGCAACGGGAGCTCCTTCGCTCCAGGCACTGGCGTCGGAATGCAGTCCATCAAAGCCTGCGCTGGAAACAACGAAGTCCTGTGGCCTCTGCAAGAGCAGGACCATCAGGACGACGGGCAACAGGCGAAGGCCGGAAAGAAAATGCATCATTGAAGCGCTCAGAGCGCGATTACGGCATCCAACCTTGCGCGCTGCAGGAGTTTCCGGATTCCGGGTTCGCCCGAAAATATTTCCCTGTCCGGTGACCTACCCCCAACCGAGCGCCTGCCCACCCTGGTAGATCACAAGGGAGAATAGATAGGCCAGGCCAGTCATGTAGAGCCACATGACGGCGGGCCATTTCCAGGAGTTGGTCTCGCGGCGGGCAATGGCCAGCGTGCTCATGCACTGCAGCGCCAGGACGAAGAACACGAGCAGACTGACGGCCACGAGCGGGGTGTATACGGGCGAACCGTCTTCGTACGTGTCCGCCTTGAGCTGTTCGCGCAGCAGGGGACTGTCCTCGTCCGCGTCACCGACGCTATAGAGGGTGGCCAACGCCGAAATGATGACTTCGCGGGCTGCAAAGGCAGAAATGATGCCGGCCGAGATCTTCCAGTCAAAGCCCAGCGGGCGCATGACGGGTTCGAGCGCGTGGCCCATCCATCCGATGACGGAGCGCTCGATCCGGAACGAAGCGATCCGGGCATCGAGGGCCGTGTCCTCCTCGGCAAACTGCTCATCGATCAACAGGGCGGCTTCCTCGGTGGACATGCCCGTCGCTTTCAGGCCCTCCACCCTTTCGGCTTTTCGAACCTCCAGGATGCGCGCCTCCTGCGCCAATTCTGGCGTCAGTTCGGCGCGTGGGAACGTGGCCGCCACCCAGAGGATGATGGACATGCCGAAGATGATCTTGCCGGCACGCACCACGAAGGCCTTCGAGCGATCCACCATACGCCAGAGGATCTGACGGAAGCGCGGCATCCGGTAGGGCGGCAGCTCCATGGCGAAGAACGAGGAGTCGCCCTTGTTGAAGACGAAACGGCGCAGCACGAAGGCCGCCACGAACGCCATGACCGTGCCCAAGAGGTACATCGAGAACATGGCTACGCCCTGCCAGGTCAGGATGCCCAGGATCGTGCCGGTGGGCAGGAAAGCGGCGATGAAAAGGGTGTAGACGGGCAATCGCGCCGAACAGGACATCAGGGGCGCCACCATGATGGTGATGAGACGGTCCCGCGGATTGGCCAGGGTGCGGGCCGCCATGATGCCGGGTATGGCGCACGCAAACGAGGACAGGAGCGGGACCACGGAGCCTCCCGAAAGCCCCACCTTGCTCATGATGCGGTCCATGATGAACGCTGACCGGGCCATGTAGCCCGTGTCCTCCATGAGCCCGAGGAAGAAGAACAGGAGCAGGATCTGCGGAAGGAAGACCGCCACATTGCCCACTCCGGCAATGACACCATCCACGAGGAGGTCCGTCAGCATGCCCGACGGGGCCGCACCGCGCACGACATCGCCGAGCGAGACCACGCCGGCTTCGATCCAGTCCATGGCAGGCGTTGCCCAGGTGAAGACGGCCTGGAAGATGAGCAGGAGGAGCAGGGCAAACAGCACGGGACCGGCAAACCGGTGGGTCAGGACGGCGTCGATCCGATCCGAAACCGTGAGTTCCGTGTCGGCCTTGCTGCGCTGCACGACCCGGGCCACGACCGGCGAGATCCAGTTGTAGCGCCCCATGATTTCGGCCTGCTGATACGGGGCCCTCAATCCCTCGAGACGCTCGCGTTCGGCCAGGATGGCCGCATGGAAGGCGGGAAGACGCCGGGCCCAATGGTCCAGCATGGCGTCATTCGTCAGGCATTGCAGGACCTCGATGCGGCGACCGTGTTCGGGCAGGATCCCATCGAGGTGATCCGTCAGGAAGGGCAGTCCCTCCTCCACGACCGGCATGATGTCCCAGCGCGGACGGGCCGGCTCGGGCAAGGACTCCTGCCGCATGCGGTACTTGAGCTTGCCGATGCCCTCATTGCGCGACGCCACCAAGGGCAGGACCGGTACGCCAAGCTCCTGTTCGAGCTTGGCCACATCCACGTGAAGGCCCGCCTCTTCGGCCGCATCGGTCATGTTCAGTGCCACAAGGCATGGCAGACCTGTGTCCATGACCTGGGACACCAGGTACAGGTTGCGCTCCAGGTTCGAGGCGTCCACGACACACACCACGAGGTCGGGAGACGTTTCCCCTTCGAGGTGGCCCATCAGGACGTCGTAGGCAATGCGTTCGTCCGCGGACTTGGGCGAGAGACTGTACGTGCCTGGCAGGTCGATGATGTCCACGGGCGGTTCGCCCGCCAATCGACCTACCTTGCGCTCAACCGTGACGCCCGGGTAATTGCCCACCTTCTGGCGCATGCCGGTAAGCAGGTTGAAGACCGTGGTCTTGCCCACATTCGGATTGCCCACGAGGGCAACCCGACGCACAATCTGCAGTGGGACAGTCTCAGCCATGGGCCGGCCTCGGGGCGCTCACGTCGATTCGATCTCGACGAGTTGCGCTTCGGATTTGCGGATCGAAAGGTGGAATCCCCGCACCTTGATGTCAATCGGATCACCCAGGGGAGCAAAGCGGATCAACTCGACCTCTGCACCCGGCAGCATGCCCATTTCCAGGAGACGGGCAGGCGGTGCGGCGGATGTCCAGCCCACGATGCGGGATCGCTGGCCCGGCTTGAGTTCGATAAGGGTCATGCGGGCTGGAGGACGGCAAACACGTGTTGCGCGACCTCTTTCCGCAGGACGACCCGGCTGGCATCCACCCCGCAGACGAGTGAATCGTGATTGCGCAGGATATGGATCGGGCTGCCTTCCCGGATACCGAGCTCGCGAAGACGCGCAGCTTCCGCCGGCAGCAGGGCCAGGAAGGCCAGCTGCACCACCACGCCGCACGCAAACGACGTCAATGGCTGGGGAAGAGTGATCGGACTCATCGGGAAGGATGCGAAGTGCTGGACCGGCCGAAGCGTTTTGGCCCCGGGCGGGGACCACCTGCTCAAAACCGGTTTCCGGGGTGGAATGACCTCGGGTCACGGGGTTATTTAGACCTAATCTAAATAAGAACCGGGAGCCGTGCGCAGGAAGGTACGGTTAATTTTCGGACAACCGAGGACCTTACAGATCCCCCTACAACGGCTGGCGGGCTTCCCTTACACGCCCTCCCTTCAGGGATCGCGTACGCAGCGGACACCGATGGTCGGTGTGGTGACCTGCCGCAGGGTGCCGGCACGCCAGTACGATCGCGCCACATGCAGCTCGGCCGAAAACCCGCCGCCGCGGGCCAGACGCAGGTCCCGGCTGTCCAGGTCGATCCACGTCGGATCCTGTCCCGGCTCGGGATAGAACTCGTAGAAGGGGCCGATCCACTCGGCCACGTTGCCCCCCATGTCGTAAAGCCCGAATCGGTTGGGCTTCTTTCGACCGACCGGAAAGGACTCGGCCATCGAATTTGTACGGTGTCGGACGTAATCGTCCGCTTCCTCCTCGTTGTCCGTACCGGGATAGAGCTGTTTGGGCATCCCTCCGGAGGCCGCATATTCCCATTCCTGTTCGGTGGGCAGCCGTCCGCCCATCCATAGGCAGAAAGCCTGGGCATCCTCCCAGCGCATGTCCCCCGCGGCCCGCGTGCCCCGGTTCGATTCCTCGGGCAGGACCGTGGGGCGACCCGTTTCCCGCGCAAAGACATCGTACTGATCCAGCGTGGTCTCGTATTTCGAGATGTAGAAGGGAGCGATCCGGATGCCGTGCAGGGGCAGGGCATCTTCCACGTCCTGCGTAAACGCATCGCCCATTAGGAAGGGGCCGCCTTCGAGGCGCACCCACTCGAAACCCACCGCAGCCATTTCCGGGCGGAGGCTCAGGGAGGTACAGCCGGAGAGGGCAACTAGGACAACAAGGGCCAGGGTAGTGCGCATGGAGCCGGGTGTTCTGTGGCGTCCCCTGTTGGACCGGTGCGGGCCGGCAGAGTTGCTGCCGGATGTGGCTATTCGCTGCGCAGGCTCCGGACCGGGTCGGTCGTGGCGGCATCGCCGGCCAGCAGCACATCGGACGAACCCCGGGGCAGGATACACACGCGGCCTGATGGCGTGTCGACAACACGGTGTTGTTTCGCCGACGAAACACTCTTTGGAGGACCTATCCCTCCAAACAGACCGGAAATGAGTTTTTGGTTCCGGCATGCCGTTTTGGCCCCGGGTTTGCAAGTGGACAGGCAACAACGGCACACCGCCACTGACAAACCGCCTCTACCCCAGGTACTCCGACATGAAACGCTTTTTCTCCCTCGCCTTCGCTTCCCTCTTCTTCGCCGGCTTCGCCTTTGGACAGGCCAACGTCTCGACCCAGCAGGTCTCGATCAGAGTCCAGGACATCGCCGTCATCGCCGTCCAGGGCGACGTCAACATGACGATCAACGCCGCCACGGCCGGCCAAGCCCCGGATGCCGCAACGGCCAGCGCCACCTGGGCCCTGACGACCAACGGCAAGAACATGAAGATCTCGGCTGAACTCGATCAGGACATGCCTGACGGACTTACGCTCTTCGCCGAAATGGGTGCACCGAACGGCGCCAAGAGCAAAGGCAAGACGGCGCTCTCCGGCAAAGGCAAGGACCTGCTGAGCAACATCACGAAAGTAAACGCCTCCGGCCTGAGCCTCTCCTACGAAGCAGTGGCCACGGTCGAAGCCGACGTCGAAAATGTTGTCCGCACGGTAACCTACACCATCACCAAGAACTGACCGGGCCC
>JAQCDI010000104.1 GCA_027620595.1 Bacteroidota bacterium
GCCGCCTGTTCGGTGACCGCGGCCAGCGCCCGGTCGTTGGCGTACGTGGTGTAGAACCAGCTGCGCCAGAACCAATTCAGGTTCTCCCCGGTGGCCTCTTCCATGCTGCGGAAGAAGTCGGCCGGCTGCGGGTGCTTGAAGGCCCAGCGGCGCGAGTATTCCCGGAAGGCGTTATCGAATACCTCGCTGCCGAGGACATATTCACGCAGCATGAAGAGTCCGGCGGCCGGTTTGACGTAGCCGTTGTTGCCGAAGTTGTTCTGGATCAGGTCCGACTCGGTCATGATGGGCACCTGGCTCGGATCCTTCATGTAGGGCACGATGAGGGGTGCCGGGCCGCGGCGCGAGGGATAGGTGCCGTCCGTGGTCTGCGTCCACACATCCGTGCCGTTGAACTTCTGGGCGTAGCGCTGTTCGGCGTAGTACTGCAGGAACGTGTTCAGTCCTTCGTCCATCCACGTCCACTTGCGCTCGTCCGAGGCAATGATCATCGGCACCCAGTTGTGGCCGACCTCGTGGATCGTGACGCCGATCAGTGCGCGTTCGACCCCATCAGAATACGTGCCGTCCGGACCCGGACGGGCGCCGCAGAAGGCCACCATCGGGTATTCCATTCCGCCCACCGGGCCGTTGATGTTCACCGATTTGGGGTAGGGGTAGCGAAGCGACATGTCTCCGTAGGACTCCAGCGTGACGATGCTGGCCCGCGTGGAGACTTTGTCCCACAACGGGGAAGCGTCCTTCGGATAGAGGGAATGGACCTTGACGATCGGTCCACCGTCGCGATAGTCGTATCCGGCGGCGTCCCACTGGTAGGTCTTCGAAGAGGCCCAGGCAAAGTCGCGGACGTCCTTGGCCACGAAGTGCCACGTCAGCATGCCGCTCTGTTTCGGGCGAGCCGCGGGATTCATCACGTCCTCAGGTCCCACGATGTAGACCGGCTCTTCGCTGGTGTAGGCCTGGGCCAGCCGGCGACGCTGTTCGGCCGTGAGCACCTGCTCGGGGTTCTGGAGTTCGCCCGTGGCATCCATGATGTGGTTCCACGGTACGGTGAGCTTGACGTCGTAATCGCCGAAGTTCAGGTAGAACTCCCCACGTCCCAGGAATTGCTCGGTCTGCCAGCCGTTCACGTCATCATAGACGGACATGCGGGGGAACCACTGGGCCATTTCGTAGAGCCAACCGTCAAGGGCCAGTTCCTTGCCGCCGCGTCCGCTGTCCGGAATCCGGTATGACCAGTCGATTTCAAACGACATTGCAGCGCCGGGGGCCAGCGGCTGGGGCAGATTGACCCGCATGATGGTGTCGTTGATGCGCCAGCGCGTGTCCACCAGCCGGCCATTCGTATCGACGAGTTGGACCCGGGAAATCTCATAGCCGCCATCAAAGTTGTCCACGCCCACGAAGCGACGGAACGCCGGGCTCACACTTTCGGGCAGGGCCCCCTGCATCTCGTATGCGCGGCTGTGCTCCAGCGACCGGGTGTTCTGGTCCAACTGCACCCAAAGGAAGCCGAGGGCATCCGGGGAGTTGTTGTGGTAGGTGATCCGTTCACTGCCCGTGATCACGTGATGCACGGTGTCGAGGGACGCTTCGATGACGTAGTCGGCCCGCTGCTGCCAGTAGCGGTATCCTGGTGCGCCGGAGGCGGTCCGGTATTCGTTCGGATCCGGCCAGTCCTCGAGCGGGCGGAACATCGAGTGGTTGCCGGAGGCGATGTCGCCTTCGATGTTGCGCCAGTTCTGGGCGGTTGCAGGAAGGGCGACGAGGACGGCCAACAGAAGCGTGGCGGACGTCCGTAGACAGGTTTTCATGGCTGGCACGTGCTGGTTAACGGGGGCAGTGCAGCCTCTCAGTGTCGGCAGCCGATCATGGCGCCGGGATCCATCCGGATGGGGCCGGTCAGGATCCGATCATGGTCAGGGCAACGATGGCAATCCCTACGGAGAGCAGTGCGGCCCAGTTTCGCTGGGTGTTGTCTGTCGGCTTCTCCAGGCGCACCAATATGCGGTTCGCCAACCAGATTAGACCGCCGGACACTACAAATGTAATGACAAGTATGACAAGTTGGCCGAGCTCCAGGCCCACATTGAATGAAAATAGGGGTAAGACCAGGCTCTCTTCTGCGCCCAGGACGGCCCTGAGGAAGTTGGAAAAGCCCAGGCCGTGGATGAGTCCGAACCCGATGGCCAGCACGTACTTCATCCGCCAATCGCGTTGGAGCGCTTGTTCAGGATTGCGGGCGAACCGCTCACCGACGTTGATGGCAGCGGTAATGAAGATCGTGACGGGGATGAGCGTTTCGATCAGGTCCGGGTTGAAATCCACCATGCCCATCGTGGCCATGGCCAGCGTCACGGAATGGCCGATCGTGAACGCCGTTATCAGGACCAACAGGTGCCGCCATTCCCGCAGCGGATAGACCGCAGCCAAGGCAATCACGAACAGGATGTGGTCGTATCCATTCAGGTCCGAGATGTGCTCGAACCCCAAGCGGAGATAGACGGAGAATTCGGACATGGGGTCAGCAGATCAGATAGCTCGTGTTCGCTAAGTTAGGACACCAACACGACCCGATCCGCGCCATGGCCAACCAGCATTTCTATCCGGAAATCCAACCCTATCGTTCGGGCATGCTGCCCGTGGACGACCTCCACACGATCTACTGGGAGGAGTGCGGCAATCCGGACGGGGAGCCCATCGTGTTCATCCACGGCGGCCCTGGATCAGGCGCTACGGAAACGGATCGACGCTTCTTCGATCCGGCGTTCTTCCGCATCATCCTGTTCGACCAGCGGGGGGCGCCCCGCTCCACGCCGAGCGGCGAGACGCGCAACAACAGCATCCAGCTGCTTGCCGAGGACATCGAGACCCTGCGCCGACATGTGGGCGTGGAGACCTGGCATGTCTTCGGCGGCAGCTGGGGCAGCACACTCTCGCTCTACTACAGCACCGAGTTTCCCGCCTCCTGCCGCACGCTGACCATCCGCGGGATCTGGCTGATGCGGGACGAGGAGATCGACTGGTGGCTCTACGGCATGCGGCTCGTGCAGCCCGAGCGCTGGCAGGTCTTCCACGATCACCTGCCCCCACAGGATCGGGGCGATCTGCTGGAGGGGTACTGGAAGGCTTTTCACTCCGAGGACGTGGACGCCGCCCGGGAGGCCGCGCGGGTATGGGCCGTCTACGAAGGGGCATCCTGCACCCTGCTGCCCAACCCCGAGTTCGAGGCGCATTTCCACGATCTGGACAAGGCCTGGGCCACAGCACGCCTGGAAGCGCACTATTTCCGCAACGAGCGCTTCGAGCCGCGGGATCTGCTGCTCGAACGCGTGGGGCGTATCCGACACATCCCGGGCTTCATCGTGCACGGGCGATACGACATCGTATGCCCCATCAAGAGTGCGCTCGACCTGCACGAACGATGGCCCGAGGCGTCCCTGGTGGTCGTGCCCGATGCCGGGCATTCCTCCCACGAGCCCGGTATCACCAAGGAACTGGTTGCGGCCACCGACCGGATCAGGGACTACGGTTCGCCTGTCGTCATATCCTGAGCTGTCCGGGGCTTTCCATCCGGTTAACGTGTAGTTACCAAACGGCCCTACGGTTGATATTGTTGGGATCGGGCGGTACTTATCGGGCCACTCTACCGACATCGACCCATGCGTTTCCATCTTCTCCTCCTTGCCACGTTCCTGCTGGCCGGCTGTGGCAGCACCGGTCAAACCCTTGAGTTTGCCCTGATCGGTGACGGACCGTACAGTCCTGCCGGAGAGGTGGCAGCGGAGCGGATCATCGAAGACATCAATGACCGCAAAGACATCGATTGGGTCATCCACCTCGGCGACACGAAGGGGGGAAGTCAATCGTGCGACGATGGGATGATGGAAAGCCGTTTTGCGCTCTTTCAGCAATTCGACATGCCGTTCATCCTCACGCCCGGGGACAACGACTGGTTTGATTGCGTCCGGGAGCGGGCCGGTTCTTTCGATGATTACGAGCGACTGGCATTCTTCCGGAAGTTGTTCTTTCCACAGCCGGGCATGAGCACCGGTGGCCGGGCGATGCCCCTGCGTTCCCAGGCGCTGGAATCGGAGTATGTCGAGTTTGTGGAGAACAGGATGTGGGAAGCAGGGGGAGCCGTTTTTGCCACGGTTCATCTTGTGGCCATTACGCGTCCTCCCAAGGACGAATCCGTGGCGAAGAGGCGACTGGATGCTGCCAGCGATTGGGTCCGCACCGCTTTCAGAACGGCACGCGAATCCGGTGCCGCCGGTGTTTTCCTGGCCACCCAGGTGGATCTGTGGCCGGTTTCTGCCCCCCGGGAGTTTGAGGGTCTCGCTTGTGCGCTGTGCGGAAAACCCGTTCCAGGTCTGGCTCCCTTCTATGCAGTGCTGGCTGAGGAATCCGAAGCATTCAAAGGCCAGGTGGTCATAGCCGTCGGTGACACGCATGTTTTTCGTGTCGACAAACCGCTCGCCGGGGCGGACGGGACCATTCTCCAGAATGTGACCCGCGTAGAAGGATTCGGAGAGCCGGAGCTGAATTGGGTGCGCGTGTCCGTCAACCCTCGTGAACGTCAGGTATTCACCTTCTACCAGGAGCTGCTTCCCGGGTCGTTCTGAACAGGTTGGGTCTATCGCGGGCGAACCGTGCCCAGGCCGCCGTCGACTCCGATGACCTGGCCGGTGACCCAGCCGCTGCGTGCGCTGTCGAGCAGCCAATCGATGGCTTCGGCCACATCGTGCGGTTGTCCGAGTCGCCCCAGGGCGTGCATGGATTCGGAAGCTTTGCGGGACGCCTCATTGGACGTCAAGCGCTCGCTCATGGGCGTTTCGACCAGACCGGGCGCCACACAGTTGACGCGGATGCCGCGCTGGGCGTAGGTGGCGGCGGCGGACTGCATGAGGCCGACGATGCCTGCCTTGGCGGCGGCAATGGCTTCATGGTTGAACAGGCCGGTCCGGGCCACAGCCGACGAGCACAGCACAATCGATCCACCGGTCTTCATCATGGGACGGGCAGCGTGTTTGACCGTGAAGAAGGCCGAATCCAGGTTCAGCGCGAGGGTCTGACGGTATTCATCTTCGCTCGTCAGGTGCGCCGGCTTGAGCAGGATGGAACCCACGCAGTTTACGATGCCATCGATCCGGCCGTGCTGGTCTACGGCTGCCTGGACGATGCCGAGGACGGATTCGCTGGACGTAGCGTCCAGTGGATGGGCGGTTGCCCGGGTCTCTGCGGCCAGTTGGTGCAGCGCTTCGGGGTTTCGGGCGCCGAGCACGAGGCGGGCGCCACGGGCGGCGGCCTTCTGCGTCACAGCGCGGCCGATGCCGCCCGTGGCGCCCAGGACAACGATGACAGGAGCGTCGGATGTTGGATTCATGATGCCGGGGCACGGAGTGCCAGATGTTCGATGAGATAGGTAGCGGCTGCGCGGCCGGAGGCGAGCGCGCCGTTGATGGAGGACGTGGTTACGTGATCTCCGCAGACGACCGGGCCGTCAGGGGAAACCTGCAGAGGGATTGATTCCCGATTCAAGGAGCCAGCGTGCTGGGAGGGAAGGGCCCGCGGGATGTGGTAGGTGCGCAGATGTTGCCAGGTGTCCACGGATGGGCCGAACCACGAACGCATTTGCGTCAGCGCAAGCGCCTCGAGGTCGGTATCCGATCCCGGAGCCACACCGACGCAACTGATGTTGATCAAGTGTATGCCTTCGGGAGCATAGCCAGGTGCCACCAGCGACGGCACCACCACACTGTTGATTCGCCACCCCGCGTCTGTCGGGTCGTCCGGTTCGCCATTCAGGACCAGGACCGGTTCGGAAATGGGTGCCTCGTCGGCAGCAAAATAGAGGCAAGTCGTGCCGTTCCAGGTGCGTTGGCCCCCGGCGGCCCCGAATTCCGAGGCGGCGTACATGTCCGTTGCCAGCACGACATGCGCTCCTTCGAGCCGTCTTCCGTCCGAGAGGATCACGCTGTGGTTGCCCTCGACGCGCACGACCTCAGCATTCCACATCAGCCGGGATGCGTCCAAACGGCCGGCAAGCTGATCAGGCAGGGCCTGCATGCCGCCGGCCGGAAGCGCGGCATGACCGTCCGAGAACATGCGCATCACGAAGGTGAAGAACGCTTCGTCGGATTGCAGTTCCGCGTTCAGGGTGATGCCGCCCAGGAACGGACGGAAAAAGCCCTCGATCATGTCCCGGCTGAACCCCCGATCCTCCAATGCCTCGCGGATGGAGCGCCCTGCCGGACGGTGGCCCTGCTCGGAAACGCCGGACGAGCGGGCGGCGCGCCGGAGCGACAGGATGCGCAGTTTGTCCTTGAACGTGCCCATGCCGGCGGCCAGGGTGCGCAGCGTATCTGCAGGATGCCGGAACGGGTCTGAAAGCCGGTGGAAGGTGCCGTTACGTCGGATGAGGGCACCGGCACGGAACGGGTGCAGATCGAGCGACGCCATGTCCATGACCGAACGTACTTCCGGGTACCCCGTCAGGAGTACCTGGAATCCACGGTCCAGCCGGAATCCGTCCACGGAGTCTGTGCGGATGCGTCCGCCGGGTCCTGAGGCCTTGTCCAGCAGGAGATAGGGAATGCCCTGTTCCTGGAGGGACAGGGCGCAGCGCAGGCCGGCCAGGCCGGCGCCGATGATGAGAACAGGTCGCGCTTCGGTCATGATTCAGCAAGCCATCGGATAGGGGTGATGGGGTGGTTCGGCGGCGCGGTGCCACGACGGCGTGTTGGTCCGCCATTGCCAGGTGGCATAAGCGGCACCCAGGGCGGCCAGTTCATGGTCGGATCCCACCGCTGTGGGAAGATGTCGCATTCCCATGGCAGGCAACGACTTAAGGATGTGCTGTCGTGCGCTCTCATCCGACTTGATGCGCGTGGCGAGCGCCGGGTCGAGCCCCGCGAGCACCAGCGATCCCATCGGGTGTACCTCGACGATCCGGGCCGCCGGGTGGGCGCGTTGCAGCAGTCCGGCCAGGTGGACGCCGCGCAGGGTAAGGTAGGCCATGCGGGTCATCGTGGGGGTCATGATCGTGCCGGATGGCAGGCCTCTTGCGGTCAGCACACGGCGCAGATCACGGTCCCGTGCGCGGTCGCCGCCCCCGTCCTGATAGGAGAGTGGCGCATCCAGTCCGAGGGTCACGTCAGTACCGGCGTGACGGGAGACGACCGACAGCACATCCCCGTCATTGAGGCCACAATAGAGTGCCCGCAGGTGCAGCACGCCGTCCGCGGCGTCAAACACGGCGCACGCCGTATCCGCAGCGTTGGAAGGGCCCGACAGATCCAGTCCGATGACCGTCATACCGATTCTATCGATGTAAATAGGGAAGCCTGTACCTCCGGGGCCGGGCGTACCGAACCGCTATCATCCTGCCCAAGCAGGCGACCAGCGGCCGCCATGCCGCTCAAGAGGGCACCCTCCACCGTTCCACCCTGGGCCCAGTCACCGCAGGCAATCAGCTGCTGATCCGGGTCCCAACTGCATTCGATTCCGGCCGGTTGGGATGGCTGGGCGAACCGCCAGCGATGGGCGCGTTGCCATGCCATTTCCGGTAGCGGTTGCCCGAGAAGATCAGAGAAGCTGCTCTTGAGCTCTGCCAGCGCGCACTCGGTCTCGGCTTCCAGATGCTCGAGGGTCCATTCCAGACCGGCGTGCAGCACCCAGGCATCCAGTCCGGTTCGGCCGGGAAGGGCGGAAGAGCGGATCACCCGGTCCAGGATGCCGGTGTCCGGATGGGTTGCCGACCACGTGGCAGGCAACGGGTCGTCCGAAGCCAACATGACCGTCCAGGTGGGCGTCATGGTCACGGAAGACAGGTCCCGGACGATGGTCGGACTGACCCCGGAGAGCAGGGCCGACGCCTGTGGGGCCGGGATGGCCACGACCACGGCATCGAAGCCTTCCCGTAGCGAGCCCGATTCGGTGTGGAGCGTCCAGTGCGCTCCCGATCGGACCAATCCCGTGACGCGGACCTCCGTTTCGATGTGCAGGTCGGAGGCCAGGTGACGGGCCAGGGCGTGCATGCCGGGTACGGCGGTCCAGGTGTCGGTCAGCCAGGCCGCATCGTTTTCAGTCCTCGGGATCAGGCCGGTGCGGGCAATCAATCCCTGCCGCGCCCAGGCCCGCGCCCAGGGCTTGAGACGCTCATCGGTGAAGGTCAGGAATGGAGCGCCGTGGTCCACGCTGCCGCCGTCGAAGAGGCGCGTGGAGGTGCGGCCGCCCGGGCCCCTGCCTTTGTCGAAGACGGTCACATCCATCGCGTGGTCCTGCAGG
>JAQCDI010000105.1 GCA_027620595.1 Bacteroidota bacterium
TGATCGTAGGCCGGCTGGAATGCCGCTTTCGGATTGGATTCCTGCTGTCCGGCATCCACCAGCTCCTGCCAGGCCTTGTACTGGTAGGCCTCCCGATACAGGACGTAGTCGTCGTGTGCGCTCCAGGCCTGGTATCCCAGGACGCCAAGGGCGGCATAGATGAATGGGAGCTTGATGCGCTGTCCGTTGTAGAGCTGTCCCCAGCCCGGGACCGCCGCACTGCGCCACAGCGCACCCCGGGGGGAATGATCCGATCGGGGCACCAGGAAGAGGGAGTCTGCCTGGATGAGCTGGCCCGATGCAGCGGGGGGAACCAGGGACAGCAGCCCCACGAGGGCAAGCAGTGCCGTTGAGCGAGGCGCGGGCATCCGCATCAGTGCTCGAAAAAGTCGACGATGCGTTCCAGGTCCTCGTCCGAGTAGTACTCCAACTCTACACGTCCGCCCTTGCCCGAAGCAGCCGGGCGAATGTGGACTTTGGTGCCGACGACCCGGCGAATCCGATCGGACATGGCCGCCATCTCGACCGATACCGCCTTCTCGGGGCGCGCGGTCGACTTGGAAGGTTTTTGGTCGGGCTTGAGGAGTTCCCGGACGCGCTTCTCGACCTCCCGCACGGACATTCCCGAGCTTCGGATTTCGTCCAGCAGGGATCGCTGCAGCGTTTCGTCCTCCAGCGGCAGCAATGCCCTGGCATGGCCAGTGGAGAGTACGCCGTCCCGGAGTCCTGCCTGGATCAGGGGGGGCAGGTTGAGGAGACGAAGGAAGTTGGCCACGGTGGAGCGGTTCTTGCCCACTTTGGTGGCCACCTGCTCCTGTGTCAATGCACATTCGTCGATGAGCCGTTGATATCCCAACGCAATCTCGATCGGGTTGAGCTGCTCGCGCTGGACGTTTTCGACGATGGCCATTTCCAGCATGGCCTCGCTGTCGGCCTCACGGACAAAGGCGGGGATCGAGGATAGGCCGGCCCGGCGGGCCGCCTTGAGGCGGCGCTCGCCGGAAATCAGTTCATACCGGTCGCTTCCGACCTTCCGCACCGTGATGGGTTGGATGATGCCCAACTGACCAATGGACTGGGCCAGCTCCAACAAGGCATCTTCGTCGAAGTAAGTACGTGGCTGGTAGGGGTTGGGAACGACTCGGTCCACGGAAATCTCCGCAATCGTTCCGGCAGAGCGGATCCGCTCGTCAAAATTGTACAGTTTGGTCTGCTCGATCCCCGTGGGTTCGGGGGTGGCGTCCTCGCCGGTTTCGGGCAACAGGGCGCCGAGCCCGCGGCCGAGCGCAGATTTGGATTTGCTCATCCTTGCTCTTCGTGCTGATGGGATGTGGGGTTGGGCGAGGCGCCCTTGGAGGACGCTTCGAGCATCTGCCGGTTGGCTTTGATCAGCTCCCTTGCCAGCCCGATGTAATTGCGCGAACCCGTGCTTGTGGCGTCATAGAGCAGCACAGGACGCCCGAAACTGGGGGCCTCCGAGAGCCGGACGTTCCGTTGGATGATGGTCCTGAACACTTTCTCCCCGAAATAGCGACGAACCTCGCTGGCCACCTGGTTGGCCAGGCGCAACCGGGTGTCGAACATTGTCAGGACCACCCCCTCGATGTCCAGTGCCGGATTCAGATGCTGACGCACCAGCTTGATGGTATTGAGCAGCTGCCCCAGCCCTTCGAGCGCGAAATACTCGGCCTGGACCGGAATGAGCACCGAGTCGGAAGCGGTAAGGGAGTTGAGTGTCAGCAGTCCCAGCGACGGTGGGCAATCGATGATTACGAAGTCGAATCGGTCCCGCACACGATTCAGGGCGCGGGAGAGCATGCGTTCCCGGTCGGTGACCTCCACCATCTCGATCTCGGCGCCGACCAGGTTGATGTGGCTCGGGATCAGCGAGAGGAACGGGGATTCCGTTTCCAGTATGGCGTCCTCGGTGGCCACGGACCCGATCAGTATCTCATAGGAAGAAGCCGTGACCGTCCGGGGATCGATCCCCACACCCGAGGTACCGTTGGCCTGGGGGTCAAAATCCACCAGCAGCGTGGGATGCTCCATCGCAGCCAGGGACGCCGCCAGGTTGACCGCCGTCGTGGTCTTGCCCACGCCGCCCTTCTGGTTGGCTACCGCGATGATTTTTCCCATGGGAAAGAGGCTGGTTCGAGGTTCGGGTTCGGGAAAAAGGGGAGGGGCGGATCAGGTATTCCGAATGGCCCATCGAGGGACATCCGGAGCTCGGAATCTATGAAAAGGAGGTTCGCGCTTCCACCGGCAGACCTGACCCCGGGCGTGGAGTTATCCACGAAATGTCCGGACCCGTAGTCCCGCACTGCTGCCCGGGACCGGCCCCGAAGAAGGTTCAAGCGGAAAACACCCGGACAAAAGCTTCCGGGCGAATCCAAGGGGTTCGCCCGTGAAAAGCCCCGCAGAGGTGCGCAAGGGGATCGAATGCCTGTGGCGCGGGTTGGTGCCCCATGGCCCGTCGCATCGTCATCCAGCCCGAATCCTTGCCCGCCGTCCATACCGGCGGACCGGATTTCAGTGACCAGCTCAATCCGCGGCAGCTAGAGGCCGCCACCTGGGGCGAGGGACCGGCACTGGTCGTAGCGGGGGCCGGAACCGGAAAGACGCGCACTCTGGTCCATCGGGTGGCCTGGCTGGTGGGAAACGGCATTCCACCGGAGGAAATCGTCCTCCTCACCTTCACCCGCCGGGCGGCCACGCAGATGCTGACCCGTGCCGCAACGTTGCTCGATGGCCGGTGCGCCCTGGTTCGCGGAGGGACCTTCCACGCCTTCTGTCTGGCCATTCTGAAGCAATACGCTTCAAGGCTGGGCTATCCGACGCCCTTCACCGTGCTGGACCGGTCGGATTCCGAAGATGTCGTGGACGTCCTGCGGGCCGGTTTCGTAGGCCGTTCGGCTGGGAAGCGATTTCCCAAGAAGCGCACGCTGATTTCGCTCTTTTCGGCAGTCCGGAACCGGAACCGATCGATGGAAGACATCCTGGAAGGCGGGTATCCGCACTTCCTGGAGTTTGCCGACACGCTGACCGAGCTGCATGAGGCCTACATCCAGTACAAGAAGGAACAGGGCCTCATGGACTATGACGACCTGTTGGTGCTGACCCTGCAGCTGTTCCAGCAGGAGCCGGCCGTCCTGCGCGAGGTAGCCGCCCGCAATCGCCACGTCCTGGTGGACGAGTTCCAGGATACCAACCGGGCGCAGGCCCTGCTGGTCAAGGCGTTTGCATCCGTGCACGGCAATGTGATGGTCGTGGGAGACGATGCCCAGAGCATTTACCGATTCCGGGGCGCGGACTTGGGCAACATCCTGCGCTTTCCCGAGGAGTTTCCCGGAGCGGCCATCATCAAACTGGAGCACAACTACCGCTCCACCCAATCCATTCTTGATCTGGCCAATACCGTCCTTGCGCGGGCCCATCGACAGTTCGAGAAACGGCTCTACACGGAACGGAGTGCGGGCGATCCGCCGGGCCTGGTCCCGGCCCCCGACGACCGTTTCGAAAGCCGGTTCGTTGCACAGATGGTCCTTCAGTTCCGCGAGCAGGGCATCCCCCTCCATCAGATGGCCGTGCTGTTCCGCAGTGGCCACAATTCTTACGATCTGGAGGTGGAACTGGGCCGAAGAAACATTCTGTTCGTCAAGTACGGAGGGCTCAAGCTCAGCGAAGCGGCCCACGTCAAGGATGTGATTGCCCATCTCAAGGTGTTGGAAAATCCGCGGGATGTGGTGGCATGGAACCGGATCCTGCAACTGCTCGAAGGCATTGGCCCCAAGACGGCCGGGCGCATCGTGGAATGGATCCAGCAAGGTTCGGGTGGACCCTTCTCGCTGGACGGTGCCTCCCTTTCGGCCGCGTACGTGGCCTCGCTGTCTCGGCTTTTCAGCCTGCTGCAGCAGCTCAAGCGCGAGGAAGCCCCTCTGGGTGCGCATCTGGAAGCCATCCTGGCCTACTACGCGCCCCTGTTGCGCTCCCAGTATTCCGAGGACTACCCCAAAAGGGAAACCGACCTGGATCATTTGACGGGTGTGGCGGCAGCTTTCGCTGACCGCGGAGCATTCCTGGATTCGGTGGCGCTGGATCCCGTGGAGCTGACGGCCCTGGATGTGGAGCAGGAGGAAGCCGATGAGCCGCCTTTGGTTCTGTCCACCATCCATTCGGCCAAGGGGCTGGAATTCCGTGTCGTGTTCGTCATCCAGGCGCTCGATGGCGTCCTGCCTTCTTCCTATTCCATCGGGGATCAGGAGGCCATGGACGAGGAGCTTCGACTGCTGTACGTGGCCATTACACGCGCCGAGGACCACCTTTTCCTGTCTTACCCCATGATCCAATTCCGCCGGTACGACGGACAGTACTTCACCAAGCCGAGCCGTTTCCTGGCGGATCTCCCCGAGACCATCCTGGAGCCATGCCACCTGGTGGAGGCACCGCGCGAACCGCAAACGGCGCTGCCCGAGGCTTCCCATTCGGCTGCATTACCTGCCGCAGAAGTGAACCTGCCGGCTCCCAACGCGTCCGAGCCGGACGACGACCTGCCTTTCTGACCCCTCATGGAGCGTTTCGACTATACCCCGCCTTCTTCGCTCAACGTGCTGCCGATTCCCGGGCTTGCCATTGAGGAAGTCAGCATGGACGCACTGGATCGCATACGGGAGATGAACCGGACCATCTTCCGCGAGGAACGCATCATCAACACATTTGAGCGGGAGGACGTGATGATACTCGAAGCACGCGTCCATGGAGAATCCGCCGGGTTCAAGGTGGGATACCGTGAGAACCGGTTCACGTTCTACAGTGCCAAGGGGGGCGTTCTGCCCGCTTTCCGTCGCCGCGGGATTGCCGTGGCACTCCTCGATGCCATGATGGGCCGGGCCAAGGATCGGGGGTACATCCGCTTTGCGTTCGACACGTTTCCCAACCTGCACCCCGGCATGACCATCCTGGCCCTGGAACAGGGGTTCCAGCTGGTCAAGTCGGACTTCAACAGCCTCTACCGCGAATACCGGCTGCGATTCGAGCGGAAATTGCAGGAGGGTCCGGAACAGGACGTCAATCCGGCAGGCGTCTGAACCGCTTCGGCTTCCGGGGAACGGGGCGCACGCGGGTCCAAGCTTCGGGACAGCGCTTCTTGTCGGAGCCGTGGGTTTGCGCTTCCTTTCGGAGCCGTGGGTTCGCTCCGCAAGTCCGCGCGTCAGGTCCGCGCCGCGAGGCTCAGAACAGGGCGTAGATGAAGGGGGCCAGGGCCGAACCCTGGGCCAGGACGATTACCAGGCTCAGCAGGAGCAGGATCACGAGGATGGGGGCCAGCCAGAATTTCTTGCGGACCTTCAGGAATTGCCAGAATTCGCCGAGCAGTTGCAGTTTGCCCATGGGAGCGCGGGATCAGGTGAAGTGGATGCAACATCGGATGGCGGCCCCAAGGTTCCGTGTGGGCGCGGCTTTTTGGAGAGTTGGAGAAGACCCAGTGGCGACGGAATCCCGGGCGCAACCCCCTCGTCAGCAGAACGTACCGCCGCGTGTACCCATCCCGACTCCCTGTGCGACGCTTCTTTTTCGAGTTTTCCGAATCCTTCCTGATCGCGGTTCGCGCCGTATGGTCCAACAAGATGCGGGCCGTTCTGACGACCCTGGGCATCATCATTGGTATCGTTTCCGTGACGGGAATGGCCACGGTGACCAACGGCATCGAGCAGGGGTTCGAAAACGACATTTCCTCGCTGGGGACCGACGTGGTCTATATCGAGAAGTGGCCCTGGATGCGTGGTCCCGGGACAAAGTGGTGGGAATACATCAACCGGCCCAATATCACCGAGGAGTTGGCAGAGGATCTGAATGAACGATCCCGGATGGTGTCGGCCGCCACGGCGGTGGTCAGCACGGCGCGATCCTTGAAGACGGAGCATGAGTCCATTTCGTCCACCCGGATCATGGGGCTGCAGGCCAATTACGGGGATGTGCACACGGTGGACCTGTCGGATGGCTATTTCTTCACGCAGTTTGATGATCAGGGCGCCCGGAATGTGGCCATCATCGGGGCCAGTGTGGCCGAGGAACTCTTTCCTTTCGGTAATCCCATGGGCAAGGAGCTCAAGGTGGATGGCAACGCTTTCCGCGTCATCGGGGTGATGACGAAGCAGGGGCAGGGAGCTGAGGGAAGCGCGTCCGCGGATTGGGCCGTCCAGATCCCATTCAACACCTTCAAGAAGTACTTCGGCACCCGTTTTCGCGATGTGAGTGTGCGGGCCAAGATCCTACCGGGCCAGACGATGGACGACGCCAAGGATGAGATCCGCGGCGTGGCACGCATCTCGCGGGGCCTGACGGTTGAGGAGGAGGACAATTTTGAAATCAATGAACAGGAGACGTTGCGCGCCACGATCGAGCCCATCAAGAATGCCATCTTCGGTATCGGTATCGGTTTGACGGCACTTGCGCTTCTGGTTGGGGGGATCGGCGTGATGAACATCATGTTCGTTACGGTCCGGGAGCGCACCCGGGAGATTGGCGTGCGCAAGGCGGTCGGCGCCAGGCGATTCACCATCCTCATGCAGTTCCTGGTGGAAGCCATAGTAATCTGCATGGTGGGTGGATTGATCGGCGTGGGCCTGGCCTTCCCGCTCTCGATGCTCATCGGCATGGTGCTGCCGGCTTCCCTGAACCTGAGCACCGTACTCATGGCGTTCAGCATTTGCGTGGCCATCGGCACCATTTTTGGCTTGGCGCCTGCCTGGACGGCGGCCAAGGCTCCTCCCATTGAAGCGCTCCGCTATGAATAACATGGGCATCTTCGAAGCCGCCCGCATGTCCCTCGAGGCCCTTCGCGGTCACAAGGTCCGTTCGGCGCTCACGTTGCTGGGGATGGTGATCGGCGTGTTTGCCATCATCGTATCCGTGACGGCGGTACAGGTCATCGACGTGTATTTCAAGGACCGTCTCCAATTCCTGGGGTCGTCCACGTTCTCGATTTCGAGGACGCCGATGATCCAGACCGGCAACACGGATCGCAGCGTCCGCAACCGGCCCAACATCACCTTTGAACAGGTAGAGCGTCTTTCCGAAACCATGACACTCCCGGTCACGGTAAGCGTCATGGAGTTCTTTTCGTTGGGCAAGGTCATCTACAAGGACCGGGAAACAGAACCCAACATCATGACGATGGGGGTCGATCAGCACATGCTCGGCAACTATTCGTATGAGATCGATTACGGGCGCTTCCTGACGAGCGAGGATGTACAGTATGCGCGGCCGACGTGCGTCCTGGGCTCGGACATTTCCAAAGCCCTGTTCGAAACCGAGAACGCCATCGGCAAGGTGGTCAAGGCGTCAGGCATGCGCTGCGAGGTGATCGGGGTGCTGCAAAGCAAGGGCAACTTCCTTGGCTTCTCGCAGGACACCCGCATCTACATCCCGGTCACGCGGGGTTTCACGGTTTACGGCGGGACCTTCCGGGACATCGGCAACATTTCGGTCCGCGTCGGTGATCCGGTGCTGATCAACGCGGCCAAGGAGGAAGCCACGGGTCGCATGCGGGTCATCCGCAAAGTGCAGCCCGGCGAGGACAACAACTTCGAGATCTCCACCAACGACTCCATGGCGGCCATTTTCGAGGCCTTCACGGGAACGTTGACGGCGGGCGGCGCCGGCATTGGCCTGATTTCCCTGCTCGCGGCGGGTATCGGCATCATGAACATAATGCTGGTGTCCGTGACGGAGCGCACCCGGGAGATCGGCATCCGCAAGAGCATCGGCGCACGCCGGAAGGACATCATGCGGCAATTCCTGCTTGAAGCGTTCTTCCTCTGTCAGATCGGCGGCATCATCGGCATCGGTCTCGGCGCCCTGGTGGGCAACGGTGTGGCCCTCTACTTCGATATCTCCGGTACCTTCCCGACCAACTGGGCCATCGGCGCTGTGGTCATGGTTACCGTGATTGCCTTGGTATTCGGGGGCTATCCGGCCTACAAGGCAGCGCGGCTCAATCCGATCGACTCCCTCCGCTACGAATAGTCTCTCCGGACTCGACCGGTACGTGCGCGCAGTGTAGATTCCGGGCGAACCCCAATCCCGCCCCCGAGACCATGTCCGATCTGCAAGAGGCCGCCAAGCAGGCCGTCGGTGACCACGTTGCCTCCCTGATTTCCGACGGGATGTCCCTCGGGATTGGTACCGGCTCC
>JAQCDI010000106.1 GCA_027620595.1 Bacteroidota bacterium
CCCGGGCGTTGGCGGGCCGCCGGGCGGCCGTCGGCCGCCCGGCGGCATGCGCCCTGCTCCCGGGGAGGGACGTGAAGGACCTCCGCCGCGCATCGCCGCCTTTTTCGACGAGTCATCCGGACGGTTGGTCATGACCCGCATCTTCGTCGGGCAGCCCGGAGAACGCATGCTGGTGTCTGACACACGATTCCAGCATCTGGAAGGGCTGGATGTGCCCTCGAGCCGAAGTGTCCGGGGGGCCTTCCCCCAACAGCGGCGTCTGCGAACGGTCACCGTCCGCCTGGACCATGAAACGCGGTTCGCCCGCGCCTTCATCCAGTTGCGGGACTGAGGCAGCCGTGGGCCCAGGCTTCAGCATCGCGGGAATCCGGAGGCCTGAAGGTTCAATGACCATTGCTTTCGGAGGCCACGACCTTCGGAGCCTGGAACCTCGCACGGTCTGGGGCACATAAGGGCCATGCTTGACTCGATTCGCTTTCCTGCCTTCGCGGACCTGCTCACGTCCCGCCTGTCCCAGCCGCTGCCGGGACAGGTGGCGCAATTCCAGATGGCACCGCTGGCCCGTCGCCAGCCCGCCATGGCTGCGGTAGAGGCCAAATCATGCCGGGAGGCGGGCGTCCTGGCGCTTTTCTATCCGGATGCCGATGCCCGTCCCCATCTGCTCCTCACCCGCCGGCCCGAGGCCATGAACAAGCATGCCGGGCAGATTGCTTTCCCGGGAGGCCGGCGGGAAGAACACGAAAGCCTCGAAGAGGCCGCGCTGCGTGAAACGGAGGAGGAAGTCCTCATTCCGGCCTCGCGGATCGACGTGATGGGCGCCCTTTCCTCCCTCTACATTCCCCCATCCAATTTCTGCGTCCATCCATTCGTGGGACGCATCGATTTCACGCCGGACCTGGACGTCCGGACCGAGGAAGTGGCCGAGGCATTCGGGGTTCGCCCGCACCTGCTGTTGGATCCTGCCTACCGGACGGCCGAGCCGTTGACGGTCGGTGGACAGGAACGCATGGTGCCCTTTTTCCTTCTGGGGGGGCACCGGGTATGGGGCGCCACGGCCATGATGCTCGCTGAATTGGCTGCCGTTCTGGACCCGTTGGTGTTGGAGCGGGAATCCCTGATCTGAGCTCCGGGGATCAGAGGCCCAGCTGGGCCATGGCGTCCGTGACCATCCGCTCCGCAACCTCGGCCGACGAGGCTTCGGCGTAGACGCGCAGTACCGGTTCCGTACCCGAAGGACGGATCAGCAGCCAGCCATCGGCGGTGTGGTATTTGAATCCGTCGAGGGATTCGGCCTTCGAGACCTCCTTGCCGGCCACATGGCTCAGACCGCCCTGCTCCGCGAGCCGGATCAATACAGCGTCCTTGCGTTCAGGACTGGTGTGCTTGTCTTCCCGGTAGAATGCATGCTCGCCGTAGCGGGCATGCAGGTCCTTGACGAGGCGCGAGAGCTGCCGACCGCGTTTGGCCATCATTTCCAGGATGACCAGCCCGATGAAGATGCCGTCGCGTTCGGGAACGTGGCCCATGACGGCCATACCGCCGGATTCCTCGCCTCCGACGAGCACATCCCCGTCCAGGAAAGCGCCTCCAATGTACTTGAATCCGATTTTTGTCGTGCTGATACCCAGGCCCAGATCCGCGGCCATCTTGTCCAGCATGGTGGTAGTCGAAAACGTCTTGACGATGCGACCCGAGAGACCTTTGTCGTTGTGGAGATAGTCCACGAGCAGGGCCAGCAGGTGGTGGGAGTCCACGAAGTCCCCGTGCTCGTCGGCCATGCCGATGCGGTCGGCATCCCCGTCGTTGGCAATGGCAGCATCACATCCGTTGGCAGTGATCATGTCCCTCAGGGCATTCAGGTTTCGCTCGATGGGCTCGGGCGGCGTGCCTTCAAAGCCCGGATTGATGGCATTGCGATGCTCGATGACCCGGTCCTTGCCCAGGAGTTCGGACAGGATGTGCTGTCCGGCCCCAAACATGGCATCATGCACCACGGTGATGCCCGCTTCCCGGATGGCTGCAATGTCCACGAGGGATCGGACATGATCGATGTACTGCTGCCGAAGGGGCTGTACGGTGATCATGCCACGCCAGACATAGGTATCGAAGTCTTCGTAACCATGCTCCTCGAACAGCCCGATCCGGCGCTCGACGTCGGCAATCATGTCCGGTAGGGCGGGTCCTCCAAAGAACCCCTTGATCTTGAAACCGCTGTATTCGGGTGGATTGTGGGAAGCGGTAATCACAATGCCGGCTTTGTGACCGAATGCCTTGGCACCCCAGGAAACGGCAGGCGTTGGCGCATGCGTATCCGATATGGCGACCCGGATTCCCATGGACGCCATGACACGGGCGGCATGGCGGGTAAAATCCTGACCCCGGAAACGGGTGTCATAGCCGATGATGACGCTCGAGTCGGCCCCATAGGTGTCGATGACCCATTCGGCAGTGGCACGCGACACCCGCTCAAGGTTGTCGAGTGTGAAGCCGTCTCCGATGATGGCGCGCCATCCGTCGGTTCCAAAGGCGATCTGGGAGCGGGTATGTGTCATGACAATGGTCGGAAATGTGGATGTTCAGGCATCAGAACCGCCCCTGGGACGGCTTTCTATCAATTCCCGCGCGGTGCGCAGGGCGCCTTCGGTAACTTCGGATCCGCTGATCAGGGAGGCTATTTCTTCCCGGCGCTCCGGTTCCGAAAGACGTTTCATGGCAATGTGGGTGCGACCGTCCTCGACAGACTTGGCCACTTTGAAGTGGCTCGTGCCCGCCGCTGCCACCTGCGGCAAGTGGGTGATGGCAATGATCTGGTGATATCCGCCAAGGGCCAGCATGCAGTCCCCAACCCGCTGGGCAATGGCGCCGGAGATCCCCGTATCGATCTCGTCAAAGATGAGGATCGGAAGCCGATCGCTCTTGGCCAGGATGGACTTGAGGGCCAGCATGATCCGGGAAATCTCCCCTCCGGAGGCCACACGCGCCAATGGCATGGGCTCGACGCCCGGATTGGTGGAAATGAAGAAAGTGCACCGGTCCATGCCGTCGGCATGGGCCGTGCGCGTCACCCCGTCGTCCCTGATCCAACCGGTGGGATCCTCGGACTGCTCGATGCGCGCCTCGAAACGGCTTCCGGGCATGCCCAGATCGGCCAGCTCGTCGACAATGGCCATTTCGATCTGTGCCGCCACGGCCTTGCGCTTCGCGGACAGACGCAGCGCCACGTCGGACAGTTCGGCCGTGGCGGCCGTGAACTCGGCATCCAGACGGCGCAGCGCCCCGTCGAAATCCGCGGCCAGGTCGAAGCGCGCCCCGATATCCTCCCGATGGGCAAGGACGGACTCGATGGTACCGCCGTACTTGCGCTTCAAGCGATCGAAGTCGATCAGCCGCTCACGGATGGTCTCGAGCCGCTCGGGGTTGAATTCGATCCGGGAGTTGTAATCCTGAAGGAACGAGGCCGTCTCACTGACCGCGATATGGGCCGAAGAGATTTCCCGGGCCATGGCCTCGAAGGCGGTGTCGATGCGCGCCAGATTCTGCAGCTCGTTCCGGGCCCGGACCAGCATGTCGGAAATGGCAGGATCCGAGTTGTAGAGCAGCTCGAACAACGCGGAAGTAGCCTCAAAAAGGCGTTCGGCATTCTCCAGGATCCGGCGCTCGGATTCCAGTTCGTCCTCTTCCCCTTCCTTCGGGCCCACCGTGTCGATCTCGTCGATCTGGTAAGCCAGCAGTTCATGTTCCTGCTTGAGTTGCCGCTCCCGGGCCAACATGTCGTTGCGCCGTCCGACCAGGACCTGCACCACCTCGAAGCGATCCCGATAGGCCCGGACCAGGGATTCCAATCCGCCGAAGCCATCCACCAGGGGCAGATGCCGCTCCGAACGCAGGAGGGATTGGTGGTCATGTTGGCCGTGCAGGTCCACCAGTTCGGAAGCCACGTCCCGAAGCAGACCCACCGTGGCCGGCGAGTCATTGATGAACGCCCGACTGTGCGAATCACTGATCTCACGTCGAAGGATCAGCCGGGGCAGGAGGTCGATCCCGTTCTCCTCGAGCAGTCCATGCACAAGCGGGTCGTCCACCCCTTCGAATTCGCCCTCCACAATGGCTTTCTTGGCTCCCGCCCGCACGGTGTCCATGGACGCGCGGTCTCCGAGGATGAGCTTCAATGCTCCCACGACAATGGATTTTCCCGCGCCGGTTTCTCCCGTGATGATGTTCAGGCCGGTATCAAACTCGACCTCGAGCTCCTCGATGAGGGCAAAATCACGGATGTAGAGTCGACGCAGCAAGGAGGTCGGGTCCGATGGTAAGTGCGGAAAGCGGGCTCAAGCAGTACCGTGGCAATGTTTGAACTTCTTGCCGGATCCGCAAGGGCACGGGTCATTTCGACCCACCTTGTTGTCTGCCGTAACCGGCGTCGTCTTGGCCGTGGGATCCTTGCCAGCGGCCTGATTCCCCCCGGGGCCACCGACACCGAACGAGCTCGGTGCCTGGGCGTGGGTGGTCTGCGCCTTGTTCGGATCCAACTTCAGCGGCTGGCTCCGACGCGCTGCCGCGGGTGCCTGCCTGTCCACAAGCGGACCGCTCCGGAAAATGAAGGAAACCACCTCTTCATTGATGGTGTCGATCATTTCGGCAAACAGTTTGAAGGCCTCCATCTTGTACTCGACCAGCGGATCCCGCTGCCCGTAGGCCCTGAGTCCGATTCCTTCCTTGACCTCATCCAGGTTCCGCAGGTGTTCCGTCCAGTGGCTGTCGATGAATGACAGGGAGACTAC
This sequence comes from Bacteroidota bacterium, assembly GCA_027620595.1. Classification (GTDB taxonomy): domain Bacteria; phylum Bacteroidota; class Rhodothermia; order Rhodothermales; family UBA10348; genus JAAZVD01. Next base: position 4,782 of record JAQCDI010000106.1, read on the forward strand.
GCGCTCAAGGGCGTCGTTGGCCTCCTGGCCCTCCGTGGCAATGGCGTCCTCGACTCGCACCACTGCACGCATGATCTTGCGGCCATCGGTAAAGTCGATATAGACCTTCTCGGGTTTTTTCTCGGCGTCCGACTCGGCCACCTTTTTCATGCTCTCGAAGAACGGACGGGCCAATGCGGCACGTTTGCGTTCGTACATCTGCATGGCAGCCTGGAAGATCTCCTCGGCCACCCCATCGTCACCGAGCTTGTGGAACCGCTCGCGGTCCATGTCGATGTCGAGCGCCAACAACCGGAGCAAGTCCTCACGCAGTTCGTCGAGGTTACCGTCCCCGTGGTGGGTCTCCACCATCCGCTCGATGATGGTTCGCAGCTGATCCTCGATGTCCCCGGCCAGGCGCTCCCCGTTCAGGGCATGGGATCGCCGGTCGTAGATCACGGCGCGCTGGGCGTTGAGCACATCGTCGTACTCCAGCTGGCGCTTGCGGATGGAGAAGTTGTTCTGCTCCACCTTTTTCTGGGCCCGTTCAATGGATTTGTTGACCCAGGGGTGCGTAATGACCGCGCCTTCCTCGAGGTTCAACCGGTCCATGACCTTGGCCACCCGGTCCGAGGAGAACAGACGCATCAGGTTGTCATCCAGCGAGACATAGAACTGGCTCTCGCCCGGGTCTCCCTGGCGGCCGGCTCGACCGCGCAACTGCAGGTCGATGCGGCGGCTCTCATGCCGTTCCGTGCCGATGATGGCCAGACCTCCGACCTCCGTGACACCAGGCCCGAGCTTGATGTCCGTGCCGCGACCCGCCATGTTGGTGGCAATGGTGACCGCTCCTTTCTGGCCGGCCTCGGCCACAATGAGGGCTTCCGTCTTGGCCCGGTCCCGCTTCGCATTGAGCACATTGTGCTTGATGCCCGCGCGGGTCAGCAGGCGGGAGTAGGTTTCCGAGGATTCGACGCTGGTGGTACCCACGAGTACCGGCTGCCCCTTGGCATTGTACTCGCGGATTTTTTCGATGACCGCGTTGAGTTTCTCCCGCCGCGTCCGGAAGACCAGATCATCGAGGTCCTGGCGCGCCACCGGCCGGTTGGTCGGCACTACAACGACCTCCATCTTGTAGGTCTTGAAAAACTCCTCGGCTTCCGTTTCGGCCGTACCGGTCATCCCGGCCAGCTTGTGGTGCATGCGGAAGTAATTCTGCAGCGTGATGGTGGCGTAGGTCTGCGTGGCCGCCTGGATCTTGACACCCTCCTTGGCCTCGATGGCCTGGTGCAGTCCATCGGAATACCGGCGACCCGCCAGCACACGGCCCGTGTGCTCGTCCACGATCATGATCTTGTCTTCCTGGACGATGTATTCGGTGTCCTTCTCGAAGAGGACATAGGCCTTCAGGAGCTGCTCGATGGCGTGAAGACGCGCTGCAGCAGAAGCATATTCAGCGTACATCTGTCGCTTGCGCTCTTCGAAATCATTCTTGAGCACCCGCAGGTCGTTTTCCAGCTTGTTGGCCTTCTTCTCTTCGGCCAGGGACGCGTCCGCAGCCAGGGATTCACGGATTTCCCGCTCCTGTTGGGACAGCTCCTTCTCCATGGTAGCCGTCAAGTCCCCCAGATCGGGCAGGACAAACAGTCCTTCGTCCCGACCGGCAGCGCGACCGATGTATTCGCGACCCTGCTGGCTCATTTCGATGGATCGCTGCTTCTCGTCGTACGCAAAATGCAGCTCCTGATCGACGATGGGCATGTTCTTGGCATTATCCTGCAGGTACAGGAATTCCGTTTTCTGTCGCAGGGCCTCGACGCCCTGCTCCTGCAGGAGCTTGCGCAGCTTCTTGTTGCGTGGATAGCCGCGGTAGGCCCGAAGCAGCGCCAGGCCGGCCTCGGATTCGAGCTCGTTGGCCCGGCGATTTTCCCCCGCTTCGAGCGCCTTGTCCCGTTCCTGGAGCTTGCGCTCGGCTTCGGTTACGAATCCGGCCACCATCTTCTGCTGGGAATAGACCAATTTCTCGACGGAGGGCTTGAACTCCTCGAACTGGCTCTCATCCGATTGCGGAACCGGTCCCGAGATGATCAGCGGCGTACGCGCCTCGTCAATCAGGACCGAGTCCACCTCGTCCACGATGGCCATATGGTGACCCCGCTGCTGCAGGTGCTCAGGATCATTGACGAAGGAGTTGTCCCGCAGGTAGTCGAAGCCGAATTCGTTGTTGGTCCCGTACGTGATATCGGCCGTGTAGGCCGCCTTGCGCTGATCGGTGTGCGGCTCGTATTTGTCGATGACGTCCACGCGCAGGCCGAGGAATTCGTAGACCGGACCCATCCATTCGGCGTCGCGCTGGGCCAGGTACGGGTTCACCGTAACCAGGTGAACGCCTTTTCTGGCCAAGGCGTTGAGGTAGACCGGAGCGATGGCCACCAAGGTCTTTCCTTCCCCCGTTTTCATTTCCGAGATGTTGCCCTGGTGGATGGCAATCCCGCCCAACATCTGGACATCGTAGGGCACCATGTCCCAACGTACCTTCTGGCCACCCGCTTCCCACTCGCGCCCCACCATGCGACGGCAGGCGTCCTTGGCCACGGCAAAAGCTTCCGGAAGCAGGTCATTCAAGGTGGCTTCGAGCGTGTCGTGCCATTCCTTGTCGAGATCGTCCAGCTCATCGTAGAGATCCTGCCGATCCGAGGCCGACATGGCGTGTTCGCCCCCATCCTCCTGGGACATCATCCGATCCCGCAACTGTCGGCGGATCTGGTCCCGATCTTCTTCGATACCCTTCAGGGCCTCGTGGATGCGGGCCCGGAATTCGTCCGTCTTGGCTTGCAACTGCTCGTCGGTGAGCGATGCGAGTCTGGTGTATTCCTCGTTGATCCGATCGACGATGGGCCAGAGCTTCTTAAGGTTGCGATCCTGGCTGTCACCGAAAATCTTCTTCAGTACGTTGAGCATGGGGTAGCAAATTGGCCAGGTCACATGATGGACCCCCATCAGCGGGATGGGTGCAGTCCGTCTGCCTGACAGGGTGTCGGTGCAGGAGGTCCGAATGGCCTGCCCCGGATGGTACCGGAATCAACTGCCGTCCGAAAACTGCCAAAACGGCAGCCTGTCCTGCGATGAAAGGTCGTCGTAGGGTGCTTCAAATAACGGGCCGGAAAACGCGGCCTCCGAATCCGGGCTCACACGCGCCCGGACTTGTCTACGTTCCCGTTGGGGGCAGTATTCAACGGGCGTTCGCATGGGTCTGCGGGCGAGCCTTGCCTGGGGCCACCGAGAAGGCCCCGGACAGTGGAGAACCCCCGGAGCACGGACCTGTTGAAGGGCCTCATCATGCCAACCAGCTGCCCCTTCCCCGTGCCCGCCCACCTGCGCTTCCTGCCGCTCCTGT
>JAQCDI010000107.1 GCA_027620595.1 Bacteroidota bacterium
CGAGGAATACGAGCCGATCTCCTCCCTGGTCGTGCCGGAGAATCCGGTGACCCGCGCAAAATTCCCGTTCGTGGATGCGCACAGCCACTGGTTCCGCGCCCCGTCCATGACCGAAGGAGCCATCGATTCGCTCATCATGGAAATGGACGGCATGAACATGGCCGTCATTGTGAACCTGTCTGGGGGTTGGGGTGAGAACCTGCAGGGTGCACTGAGCAACATGGAGGCGCGTTACCCGAATCGCATCGTCACGTTTGCCAACGTGGACTTCGACAGCGTCGGAGCCCCGGGCTGGACCGAACGGGCCGTGGCGCAGCTGCGCGCCGACATCGAAGCGGGAGCCCGCGGCCTGAAGATCTACAAGAACCTGGGCATGGACGTCAAGGACGTCGATGGCAACCGTGTGGCGGTCAATGACCCGCGCATCGACCCGATCTGGGCGCTGGCCGGCGAAATGGGCGTCCCCGTCCTGATCCACTCGGCCGACCCGGCCAACTTCTGGAAGCCCCGCGACAAGTTCAATGAGAAGTGGCTCGAGCTCAAGCTCCGCCCGAACCGCTACCGCGCCCCCGGGGAATATCCTCCGTTCGAGCAGATCATGGAGGAGCACTACGACATCATGCGCAAGCACCGCGGCACGACGTTCATCAGCGCGCACATGTCCTGGTTGGGCAACGACCTGGGTCTGCTCGGACAAAAGCTGGACGAACACCCGAACATGGTGACGGAAATGGGCGCCGTCATCTACGAACTGGGTCGCCAACCCAAGTTTGCCAAGGCGTTCATGGAGAAATACAAGGATCGCCTCCTGATGGGCAAGGACTCCTACAATGTGGAAGAATTCCACACCTACTTCCGCACGTACGAGACCGAGGACGAGTATTTCCCCTACTACCGGAAATACCACGCGCAATGGGCTCTTTACGGCCTGGGCCTCTCCGACGACGTGCTGCAGTACATCTACTACAAGAACGCGCTCCGCGTCATCCCCGGATTGGACGCCTCCCTGTTCGAATAGGGCGAATCGCTCAGCGCAGTTCCAGCTTGAACCCGACCGATGGCACCAACGGCAGCTGGTCCACCCGACTGAACGTGAAGAGGTCGTAGTAGAATAGGTTCTTGCGGTTGAGCATGTTCAGCACGCCGGCCCGAAGGGTGGCAATGGTGCGACCCCGGTCCACCCGGCGCTCGATCCACAGGTCGAAGCGCGAGTACGTGGGTTGACGACCGCCGAACGGCTCGGAGTACACGATGCGGTCCACCCCTGCCTCCGTGGACACGTCCACATCCGGCGTCAACAGGTACCAGACATCGAATCCTCCTGATTCGGTGAACGGAAGGCCGGAGCCGTACTGCCATTGGAGGGTGAGCCCGACGTCCCCTTTCTGCGCGTGCAGCAGGGCGTTGAACTGATGGCGACGGTCATGGGCCGGGTGGTAGGTCCACGGGCCCGCCTCGTACTCCACCGAGGACCAGGTGTAGGAAAAGGTGCCGTCGAGGACGGATTCAGCCCAGAAGGGTCTGTTTTCGAGGTTCAACCGTACATCCGCGCCGAAGGCCGAACCGGTGGCGTCCTGCAATGTGGTGGTGAACCTGGGGAACGGGCTGAAGATGGGGGCCGAAATGTGTTCGTAGGACTTGTAGAACCCCTCCAAGGCAGCGCTCAGCCACGGACGGATCTGCATGTTTCCGCCCAGGATGCCGTGCATCGATTGCATGACTTCCCGATCGTCGGGCGTCACGATCCAGGCTGTGAACAGGTTGCCCAGATCCCGTTCGTCCGAGAGGCCGGCAACGGCCTGGTGGTACAACCCCCAGGCTGCATTGACCTGGAACCGCCCCTCCGGCCCGCTTGGCCATAGGGTAAGGCGCAGGCGGGGGTCCATCCAGGAACGGGATCGATCGGGAATCTGATAGAGGTGGAGTCCGGGGTTCACCCGTACCCTGCCTCCCGCCATGTCGATGGACGCTTCGACATAGGAGAGGACTTCATCGAGTTGATCGCTGGCCGACGTGTATTCAGTGAACAGGTCGTCCAGGACATATCCGAGGTCAGAACGACGGAACGTGCTTCCGACGGCCACTTCCCCGGATCGGAGCAGCCAGGCAAGGCGCAGGGATGCCTCGGAGCTCTCCACCGTCGCGGACCGTTCCGGAGCGTCCTCGGGACCGAAGGTGTTGCCCATTTCCGATCGCCCTCCTGTCAGGCGGACAACGATGGGGAGTCGGTTCGAACGATAGATCCAGTTGGCCGCGTACACCCGGTTGTTCCAGGCCACCTCGGTGCTGTCCGTTTTTGCCGCGGCCTCCGCTTCGCCGAAAACGGATTTCTTCGAGCCGGCGATGTCACCGCGGTCATCGGTGTCAAGAAAGGTGAACGACAGTTCGTGGCTGCCTCCGAGGAGGGCGTGGATCTTGCCGAAGCGGTCTCCGAACCGGTACGGCATGGCCTGCCCGAAGAGGTCAGGCATGAGATCTTCGACGAAGGACTGCCGAACGCTCAGGATGGCCGAGACCCGGCCGTCGACCAGGGGACCTTCGATGGTGGCAGAGCTGAGGAAAGGTGCCAGGGCCACGGATCCGGCCACGTTCTGCTTGTTGCCGTTGCGCGCCGTCACGTCCAGGATGGACGAGGTCCGGCCACCGTAGCGGGCGCCGAAGCCCCCGGTGTAGAAGGCGGCGCGGTCGACCAGTTCTTCTGGAAACGCGGAGTAGAAACTCAGGATGTGGAAGGGTTGATAGACCGGAATGCCATCGAGCAAGGCCAGATTCTGGTCGACCGCGCCGCCCCGGACGAAGAATTGTCCGCCCCGATCCCCCTGGACCGTGACGCCGGGTATGGTCTGCAGATAGGAGGCCAGGTCTCCCGAAACGCCCGGTACGGGCACGCGCTTGATGGCCGCCGGCACCACGGTTTCGAGTCCTGCCGCCACCGTGGTGATTCCTCCTTCCGCTTCCGCCACCACCACCACTTCCTCCAGATCGGCCGCCCGGATAGCCAGATCGATCCGGATATCGCGGATTTCGCCCGCGCGCAGGGTCAGCGACTCCCCATGACTGGCGTATCCGATGAAGGATATCTCGAGGTCATAGCCCCCGGGAAGCACGCGGTTGAGTACGAAGTATCCGTCCCCATCCGTGGCAGTCCCCTGAACGAGGCGTCCCTCTTGTTTGAGCGCAATGGTGGCTCCCTGCAAGGGCTGCTCGGAAGCGGCGTCCGTAACGAAACCACGCAGGATGGCCTGTTGCGCGGATGCAATGGGGACCAGAAAAAGGAAGAAAAGGAGGAGGCCGTAGCGGTGGGCGGTCATGCGACGATCGGCTGGCGGGATGAATGGGCGCAAACATAGCGCTTTGCTTCGGAATGAAGAATTTCCCAGCTCCCAGCCGTGGACCGGACCACGTCAGCGGATGGACCCGGCAGTTGAACGGATCACCCGCCGTGACGCGCGCGCAGGACGTTGGTGACATCTTCCAGCTTCATACCGCGCGAACGCAGCAGGACCAGCAGGTGGTAGAGCAAGTCCGCGGATTCCTCGGCCAATTTGTCATCCGGTCCGGCTACCCCTTCGAGGGCAGTTTCCACGCCCTCCTCGCCCACTTTCTGTGCAATCTTCTTGGCCCCGGCCTGCAGCAGGCGAACCGTGTAGGATTTGTCGTCACCATCGGCCTCGCGCTGGGCGATAACGCCTTCCAGGATGCGCAGGAAGGCGGCACCGTCCCGGTTCTCCTCTTCCCAGCAAGTGTCCGTTCCCGTATGGCATGTCGGACCGTGGGGGTGTGCCTTGACCAGCAGGGCGTCCCGATCGCAATCGGCCTTCATTCCCACCAGCGCGAGATGATTGCCCGACGTCTCACCCTTGGTCCACAGCTGCTGACGGGACCGGCTGAAAAACGTGACCTGGCCCGAGGCAAACGAGCGCTCGATGGCCTCGGCATTCATCCAGCCCAGCATAAGGACGTGGTGCGTTTCGGCGTCCTGCACAATGGCCGGCACAAGCCCCGCCTCGTCGAAGGTCAGGGTGTCGATCTGATCGGGAGTAAAATCGGCATTCATGGGCGAACCGGGATTCCGACCGCGGCCAGCTCGGCCTTCAGGTCGGGGATGGCCACTTCCGAGAAGTGGAAAATGCTGGCGGCCAGTGCGGCGTCGGCCGCCTTGGCCTCGAAGACCTCGCGGAAATGGGCGGCCGAGCCCGCCCCGCCGGAAGCAATGACCGGAATGCTCACGGCGCGGCTGATGCGGCCCGTGATGTCCACCGCAAAGCCGCCCTTGGTCCCGTCGTGGTCCATGGAGGTCAGCAGGATTTCCCCGGCGCCCAGGGATTCCATGCGTCGGGCCCAGGAAATGGCTTCCAGCTCCGTAGGACGGGTTCCTCCGTGGGAGTGGATGTACCAGGCGTCCCCGACGCGCTTGATATCCATGGCTACGACGACGCACTGCGAACCGAACGCGTCCGCCAACTCACGGACCAGTTCGGGCCGGGCGATGGCTGCGCTGTTGACGGCCACCTTGTCCGCCCCGGCCTGCAGCAACTGGCGGACGTCCTCCACCGTCCGAACGCCCCCACCAACCGTGAACGGGATGTTGACCACTTCAGCAATGCGGGTCACCAGTTCGAGGAGCGTTCCCCGCGTCTCGAGCGTGGCGGTGATGTCCAGGAACACGAGTTCATCGGCACCCTGCTGGACATAGGCCTTGGCCAGTTCCACCGGGTCTCCGGCATCGCGGAGGGAGACGAAATTGATACCCTTCACGGTTCGCCCGTCCTTGATATCCAGGCATGGTATGATGCGACGTGTCAGCATGGGCGGATGTACCGGATGACGGGAGCAGCGTTCCGTGAAAGAGCTGCGATCAGGCCGTGATGCGGAGCAACCAAGCCGGATACCCCATGGAATCCTCCTGTGCCAACGTTCGATGGGCCGGTAGATGCTCGAGGACGTACGTCATGACACGCTCCAGGGCCGGTCGACGAAGTCCCTCGGGGCCGAACGCCTCGAAGCCGACCGTCCACCAGGGTTGGCCCGAAACCATGACCTCTGTCAACTCGAAAAGGGCCCCACATCCGATCCTGGAGTGAACCACTTCCAGTGTTTCTTTTTCGGCAGACCAGACCTGCAACCATCGCCGCTTGCGGACCGGAATCCATCCATTCTCCAGCAGCAACTGTCGAGGTGGTATGTCCTCCGTCAACGGAGCCGACCACTTTTGCCAGCGTTCCTTGACCCCCGAACACCCGGCCACCTCAACCAAGCCCAGATCATCGGTTCGCAATTTGGTCTCCAATCGACCTTCGCGCAATTTGGTGCCCGTACCCGGGTGTCCTGGGGACGCATACCAGTCCAGTCGTTCGTCGGGCAAAGCGTCTGCTCCGAAGACCTTACTTGCGGAAAACGGCTTTTCCCGGGTGAACCAGCGGATTTCGTAGGTTGTGATGGGCATGGCTACAAAATACGGGTTCCCTTCCGGACGTTACCTATGTCGTGAGGCGACTTGATATTGTCGTTTTGTAATCTATGTCGTCTTGGGACGTATGTCGCCCAAAGACCCTATCGGAACGCCTACGCTCATGATCCCCAAAGCCCTCATCTCAGCTTCCCTGAAGCCCTTCATCCTCTCCGTGCTCTCCCGCGGACCCAGTTACGGGTACGAGATCATCCAGCGCGTCGAAGAGCTCACCGGCGGCGACGTCTCCTGGACCACGTCCACCCTTTACCCGGTCCTGCACCGGCTGGAAAACGAGGATCTGCTGCAGAGCTTCTGGCAGGAAGTGGAGAAGGGGCCGGCCCGGAAGTATTAACGGATTACCCGCAAGGGGGCCAAGCGGTTGGAGCTGGAAAAACAGCAGTGGCTATCCATCCACGAGGCCCTGATTTCACTGTGGGAACAGCCGGGGCTCCGTCCTGCCTGAGGTGATGCCCATGTTTGATCTGGAAACTGCCATTGCCACCTGGCGCGCCGGCCTCCCATTGCTGCGGCCTCCTACTGTGCCATCCACCTGCCGCGCTGGCCTCCGGTCGTGCGCGATATGCGGATTTGTATTTGATTGGCCTGCTGTTCTCAAGGCACATATCAAAAGTGGCATATGAAACGCGCTCCATATATCACTTTTGATATACGACTGTGAACGAGGGCTGATGCCTTCACATTCACAATCGCCAAGGCGTTGGTCTGCCTACCTGGCTGGGTTTACGAGCGCGGGATTACGGCTCGCTGTGCGCTTGGTTAGCCCTCGCTCTCCTTGCCCATGACTCCCCCGGTGCGCGCTGCGCGCGCTCGGGGTGTTTGCTTTCCTCCCTGCGAAAGCAAACTTTCTCCGGTCAGAAAGCAAAAACCCCGACTGCCCTTCGGGCAGCCGGGGTCTCGCGGGGTGCGGAGAGGGAGGGATTCGAACCCTCGGTACCCTATAAAAGGTACGCAGGTTTAGCAAACCTGTGGTTTCAGCCACTCACCCACCTCTCCGGAAGGATGCTTGGCATCATGCTGTGCCGTCGAGCGGCGCAAGGCATCAAAAATACATACAGGTCCTGCTGGGGTCAACGAAGAGCGTGTCAATTGCTGAGCGAGTCAGATTTAAAGGGGGGACCGACTCCTCCGATACCGGGAAGGAAACCCTTCTCGAATCAAGAGGCCCATGAAGCCCGGACTCGCACTTTTCACCGCCGTTGGCGCTTTGGGCGTCTTGCTGTACTTCCAATTGGCTCCTTTTCCTGTCGACAGTCGCTGGGACGAATTCAAGCGGCTTCCGATGGTAGAGGATGTCGTGGAATGGAATGACATGCGGGCCATCAAGGCAGAGTTCAGTGCCGCCGATGGTGCGGGTATCCAGTTCGATCGCGGCGGCGAAGCATCGTCGTGGGCCTCATTCGAAGAATGGAAAGCCGACTTTGACGCATTTGACCGCAATGCCCGGTACTGGTACAACAAGGTCCAGAATGCAGATGCACTCGAAGCAGCCCGGGATGATCTCGAACCACAGGCAGAAGGTGGCTCCCTGGAGGCCCTGCGGGTACTGGCTCAGATGGGCGTTGGACAGACGCGCAATGGGCAGTCCATCGCCGATATGTTGCGTCAGAATAGCTCGGCTACGGCCCAGATAACCCTCCAGCAGTTCGTGACCAAAGAGATGGATCCGCGTTCCCGCGAAGGCATGTTGCTCAGCGCCCGGGCCATGCAGGAAAATTATCGTTGGGAAAGCCTGACGGATGCCCAGTTTGCCGAGTCCTCCGAATCCAACCGCCGTGGTCTGGCCGAACTCCAGCAGCAGGCCGAAGCCGGCGATGCCGATGCCCGATGGGTGTGGGGCAGACTCCACGGAGACACGGCCGTCCGCATTCGCGTACCCGACTGACCAAACCTCCAACCGCATGGCCCCTTCAAGATCAGCACTGTTGTAACAGTACTCGCCATTTTCCTTGTTGGTGAGTATGCCGTCGTCACTTACGGCCCTTATCCGCCACGCACGCGCAAACAAATGATCCAATCTTTGCCGGTGATCAAGCAGGTGCGTGAGTGGCAGTACGAGCGGGAGGCGCGAGCTTCCTTTGACGATGTGGGCGGATCCTATACCTGGACCCATGGCAACACCACGCGAACCTGGAAAGATGCTGACGACCTCATTGCCGAAGCAAGAAATGGATCCTGGCAAGCAGGGGCTGCCTTGAACCGGTTGCGATATGTACGCGACACGAGGGAAGAGTATGCCAGCTACCAGCGGCGCGCCCGATCCGGCGACCTCTTTGCACTGGGGCAATACTACCACTCAGCCATCCTGCTGGGCGAACGACAAGATTCGACCGAAGCGGGCACCCTCCTGCAGCATCACCCGTCGGCCACGGCCAGGTCCTTGGTGATTTTCCGCAATCCGGATTTCGATTGGACATCCCGCGAAAGTCAGCTGATCACGGCGGAGGCGGCAAGGGAGAACTACCGCTATCCGACCATGCGCGAAGACGATTATCGCAGGCTTTCGGAAAGCAATCGGGAGTATCTGGAGTCTGTACGACAAAAGGTGGCCGAAGGAGACGCTGACGCCCAGTGGGTATTGGATCAGCTGGCCATCCGACCAGTATGGCATCCCTCGGCCCAATAGCCGGCCTGAAATGAAAACGGCCCGGCGAGCTCTGCT
>JAQCDI010000108.1 GCA_027620595.1 Bacteroidota bacterium
CGAGTGTGGGAAGTCCAAGATCCGCTGATCATTCGTGTAGGCGTGAATCGTGGTCATCATGCCGCGCTCGATGCCGAATGTGTCGTCGAGGACCTTCGCCATAGGAGCCAGGCAGTTCGTCGTGCAGGAGGCGTTCGAGAGGATGGTCTCGTTGCCGGTCAGCACGTCGTCATTGACGCCGAGCACGACGGTGGCATCCACTTCGCCGCTGGCAGGGGCTGAAATGACTACTTTCTTGGCACCGGCCTGCAGGTGCAGCCCGGCTTTCTCCCGGCTGCGGAAGATGCCCGTGGATTCCACGACAACGTCCGTATTCAATTCGCCCCAGGGCAGGTCGGCCGGGTTGCGCTGGGAGAATACCGGGATGCGCTTGCCATTGACGATGAGGGCGCCTTCCGCGGCTTCCACCGTGCCCGGGAAGCGTCCGTGCACCGAGTCGTACTTGAGCAGGTGGGCAAGGGTGGCGGCGTCGGTCAGGTCGTTGACCCCGATCACGTCGAATTCTGCCGAGTTGCGCTCCACGATGGAGCGGAATACCAGTCGTCCGATGCGGCCGAAGCCGTTGATGCCGAGTCGAATAGCCATGGAGGAACCTGAGAATGGATGGAACGAGGCGTTTCAGGAAGAAATCTCGCTCCTCGGGCCCGCATTTGCATCGGCAACGCGCCAAAAGTCGGTTAAGAAAGCGGTTCCAGAGAGGGGTTCGCCCGTGATGATCGGCATTCCGCGTCCTGCAGGGTGCCCTGCTGACGGGGTGGCCCTACGGCCCGGGGGGCGGTTCACCCCCGTGATCGATCCGTGAAGGGCAGCAGAGGGTATTTCAAAAAAACAGGGAAACATCGTCCGAGGTCCGCGCATTCGTTGCTCCGCGCCCGGAAAGAGGCTATTTTCAGCGTCTTTGCTTCCTTCCACTTCTTCCGCCGATGCGGGCAGCGGATTGCGCCTCCAGGCCATCTGCCCCGATCGGGACCATCCGAACCCGCGACACGCACTCATGTCCACTCTCAGCCCCACCAAGAAAGTATCCCGTCGCCAGGAATTGCGTCAGGACACGGTTGTCACCTTCTATGCCCGGGCCCTGGACCTCATTGAGAACCACCGCCAGACCGTATACCAGGTCCTCGGCGGACTGGTGTTCCTCGTCGTGGCAGTCCTCGGCTGGAACTGGTACCAGTCCAACCAGAACGACAAGGCGCTGAGCGAGATGGCCGAAGCGGTCCGACTCTATGAAGCTGGATCCTGGACGGCTGCCCTCGACGGAGACGCCTCGTTCTCGGGCCTGATCGACATTGCCGACCGCTTCGGCGGCACGACGTCGGGCAACCTGGCTCGTTTCTACACCGCCGATGCCCTGTTCCGCACCGGAGAAATGGACCGAGCGCTGGAATATTTCCAGGACTACGACAAGGGTGCCGACTACATCGGGGCCTCGGCGTTTGCCGGCGAAGCTGCCATCTACGAACTGCGGGGCGAGCATGAGCGTGCCGGTGACCTGTACCTGCGCGCTGCCAACGTTTTCCGCAGTGACATCACTTCGCCGATGTACCTGTCCAACGCGGCGCGGGCCTACGCTGCCAGTGGCAAGGTGAACGATGCGGCCGATGCGCTGGAAGCCATCCGGGACGATTTTCCTGATTCGCAGGCGGCACGCAACATCGACTACCGTCTGGCTGCCCTGGGCAAAGCCGGCTGATCCACCCTCCGAACCGTATGGCCGTACCCGTCATCCTCGTCGTGGACGATGAAGCCAGCATCCGCCGGACGCTGCGCGAGATCCTGGAGTACGAGGAGTACGCGGTAGATGAGGCCGAGGATGGGGAGGTGGCGCTGCAAAAATTACGGGCGAACCCCTATGATGTGGTTCTGCTCGATGTGAAAATGCCCAAACGGGACGGCCTGGATGTGCTGGCCGTGATGGGCAAGGAGCAGATTGACGTACCGGTGGTCATGATTTCGGGCCACGGGACGATCGAGACGGCAGTGGAAGCCACCAAATTGGGCGCGTTCGACTTTGTCGAGAAGCCGCCGGACCTGAATCGGTTGCTGCTCTCCATCCGCAATGCGATGGACCGCGGGCAGCTGGTCTCCGAGAACCGGCGCATGCGGCAGACCATCGTCGAGAAGGTATCCGGGGAACTGACCCCCATCCTTGGCGAGAGCGCGGCCATTCGGGTCATCAAGGAAACCATTGACCGTGTGGCGCCTACGGAAGCGCGCATCCTGATCACGGGCGAGGCAGGGACAGGAAAGGAGCTGGTGGCCAAATGGATCCATCGGCAGTCGCACCGCAGCGAAGGGCCCATCGTGGAGGTCAACTGTGCGGCCATTCCTTCCGAACTCATCGAGAGTGAGCTGTTCGGACACGAGAAGGGGAGCTTTACCGGCGCCACCAAACAACGCATCGGCAAGTTCGAGCAGGCGCACGGAGGCACGCTTTTCCTGGACGAGATCGGGGACATGAGCCTCTCGGCCCAGGCCAAGGTGCTGCGCGCGCTGCAGGAGAACACGATTACTCGAGTGGGCGGAGACCGCTCCATTCCCGTGGATGTGCGGGTCATTGCCGCCACGAACAAGGACCTGCTCAAGGCCATCGGGGAGCACCAGTTCCGCGAGGACCTTTACCATCGCCTCTCGGTGATCCTGATCCACGTTCCGCTGCTGCGCGAGCGCAGCGGCGATGTGCCGGTCATCACCGAGCACATTGCCGATCGGATTGCCCGGCGGAATGGACTCGAGCCCAAGCCCTTCTCGCCCGATGCCCTGCAGGCGCTCAGCCGGTTCGACTGGCGGGGCAATGTGCGCGAATTGCACAACGTGGTTGAACGGCTCACCATCCTGAGTCAGGGGGAGCGCATCACCCAGCTGGATGTGGAACGGTACGTCCTTCCGGGCGGGGCCTCGGGAAACCCGGTCATCGGTCTGGTGGACCGATTCGAACAGTTTGCCGACTTCCGGGATCACGCCGAGAAGCTCTTCATCGAGCACAAGCTCAGTGAGTTCGACTGGAACATCAGCAAGACAGCCGAGGCGATCGGAATCCAGCGTTCGCACCTCTACAACAAGATGGGCAAGTACGACATCAGTCGGGATGAAGACTGACGTGGCCCATCTGCCCCACAACTCCGGCGGCGATCCCATCCTGCAGGTCAGCGGGTTGGCCAAGACCTATCCCTCGGCCGTCGGACAGCCCCTCGATGTCCTGAAGGATCTGGACCTGACGGTTCGCCGTGGCGAATTCCTGGCCATCACGGGCGAGTCCGGCACCGGCAAGAGCACGTTGCTGCACGTGCTCGGGGCGCTCGACCGGCCGGACGCCGGTTCGGTGATCATGGACGGGAAGGAAGTGTTCCGTCGGGACGACACCGCATTGTCGGCTTTCCGCAATCAGGCGGTCGGTTTTGTATTCCAGTTCCACCACCTGCTGCCTGAGTTCACGGCTGAGGAGAACGTGATGATGCCGGCCCTTATTGCCGGTCGCAAGCCGTCCCAGGTACGCGAACGCGCCCGTCGTCTCCTGGCCGATGTCGGACTGTCCGCACGGGGACATCATCGTCCGGGAGAGCTCTCCGGTGGCGAGAAGCAGCGGGTGGCCATGGCCCGGGCCCTGATGAATGAACCTGCGCTCATTCTGGCCGACGAACCGAGCGGCAACCTGGACGAGAAGACAGCGGATTCGCTGCACACCGAATTGTTGCGGCTGTCCCGGGAGCAGGGGCAGACCTTCGTGGTTGTGACCCACAACCCGGAATTTGCGGCCATGGCCGATCGTAGACTGGTCCTGGAGCAGGGCAAGCTGCATGCTCCGACGTTGGCCTGAAAGACAGAACGAATCATGCGCTTCATCAAGAACATCAGGGCACTGCTGACATCGGGCGCCGGCATCCTCGTCGGGATGCCGGATGCGGAATCTTCCGCCGATCCTTTTGCGCTCTTCAACGCGTGGTTTGCCGCAGCGCGGAAAGGTGGGCTCTACCTGCCCGAAGCCATGACCCTGGCCACGGCGACACCGGAAGGAAAACCGTCCTCGCGCATGGTGCTGCTCAAACAGGCAGACCACGCCGGGTTCGTGTTCTTCACCAACTACACCAGCCGCAAAGCGTCCGAACTGGATGCCAACCCGCACGCCGCGTTGCTCTTCCACTGGCCGATCCTGCAGCGGCAGGTGCGTGTCGAAGGAGCAGTGCAGCGGGTGAGCCGCGAAGAGTCGGCCGAGTATTATCACTCCAGGCCGCGCGGAAGCCAGATCGGCGCCTGGGCCTCGGATCAGTCCTCGCGCCTGGATGCCCGCGCCACCCTCGAGCAACGGGTAAAGGAATTCGAAGCCCGGTACCCGGAAGGCGAAGTGCCCCTGCCGGACCACTGGGGTGGGTATCGGGTTGTTCCGGAACGCATGGAATTCTGGCAGGGTCGGCCCTTCCGTCTGCACGATCGCATCATTTTTGAACGGAATCAAGAAGAACAGGGCGACGCATGGGTCACGCACCGACTCTATCCCTGAGACTGTCCACCCATTCCCTCCTTTCGGAATGACGTTGCGCTCCGTCCTGATCGTGCCTTTCCTGGTGCTGCTGAAGGGGGGCAGTGTGCAGGAGCCTTCCCGAACGGGAGCTGGAGATCCGGATGGAACGGACTTCCCCGGGGCATCATGCCCTGCATGGGCTTGCCCGACACGTGGTGGATCTTTCGGTCCGTGATGGCCAGGGACGCAAGCCGGGTGTTACGCGCCCGGATCCCTGTCTGTGGAATGTAAGCGGGCCGCACCCTGCTGAGACAGGGTTCCTGCCGAACAAGTGGGAGCCAAGCGGGTTTGATACAGTCTGCCTGACGAATGGGGGAACCCCGAGAGGGTCTCTGCTTCGATCCGGCACTTCGCTCTGTTGAATGACCCCCGGACTACCCATGCTTGCCGAGTTGATCGATGCCCTTCAGAACGCCCATCGGGTCGTCATTTCGACGCACACCCGACCGGATGGCGATGCGATCGGCTCTCAATTGGCGCTCGGGGCGTTCCTGCGAGCCAAGGGCAAACAGGTCTGGATGATCAATGCCGATCCCGTGCCTTACAATCTGGAGTGGCTGCCGGGCGCGGACGCCATCCGCGTGTATGATCATTCCGTGGAACTGGTGGAAGCCATGGCTTCGGCCGATGCCGTGATCATCGTGGACACCAACGCCGTCAGTCGGCTGGGTACCCCGGGGAATCAGCTCAAGGGGGCGTCGGGGCGCCGGATCCTGATTGATCATCACACGGATCCCGAGACCTGGTTTGACCTGACCTATCGTCGGGAGTCGGCCTCGTCAACCGGCGAACTGCTATATGAATTGATGGCGGGATGGGACCTTGCAGGTATCACCGCTGAGGCCGCCGTGGCCCTGTACGTGGCCATCCTGACCGATACCGGGTCGTTCCGCTTTGCGCAGGTTACGCCTACCCTGCACCGCATGACGGCCGACCTGCTCGAGCGCTCGGCAATGAACCCTTCGGACATCTACGCCCGGGTGTACGATCGCAAATCCCCGGAGGGCATGAAACTGCTGGCTTCCGTGCTGTCTACGCAGCAGCTCCACTTTGACGGACGTGTCGGAATGCTCCTCGTAACCCAGCAAATGCTGGAGGATACCGGTGCGCCGGTGGAGGAAACCGACGGATTCGTAAACATGTTGCTCAGCATCGAGGGTGTCGCCGTAGCTCTGTTGTTTACCGAGACGGCCAAGGGCACCAAGATTTCCTTCCGCTCCAAAGGAGACTGGGAGGTCCACCGATGGGCGCAGCATTTTGGCGGCGGCGGACACCGCAATGCTGCGGGTGCTTTCGTCAAGGCGCGCCTTGACGACACAATACAGCAGACCATCAACACGGCCCCGCGCTTCCTCGATGTGCAGGCATCGGAGGATGGCCCGGAGCTCTCCGAGGAGGATGCAGCCTACCTGGCCATGCTGGGCGGTGGCAGTTGATGTCGTCTGTGTTGAATCATGGGGCCTGCGAGCCCGCCCCCCCTTTCCATTACCTGATCCAAACTCCATGAAAGTATCCGTATCCACCATTTCACTGCAGGAACTCGATGTGGACCTGCTGATCGTTCCCGTAACGGTGGAAGCCGTGGCGGACGGTCTGGAGGCCCTCGTAGCGGCTTTTGGAGCCTCCATCGAACGTGCCCGGGTTGATATCAAGGGGGAAGCAGGAGATGTCCTGCTCATCTATCCTGATGCAGGAACGGCCAAACGCCTGGTGTTGACCGGCATTGGAGACCGTTCGGCGGTCACATCCGAAATCCTCCGCAACGCGGCGGCTGAAGGGGCGCGCAGTGCGGCCAAGGTCCGTGCGGAGACCGTGGGGATTTCCGTTCCCGATCTGGATTCGGACGGCGACGAAGCTTCGCAGGCCCTGGTTGAAGGATTCATCCTCGGCGGGTACCGGTTTGATCGCTATCGGACGGTAGAAGAGGAAGTGGTCATGGCCCAGCGGCTGGTCATCCAGACCACCGATCAGGACAAGCAGGTCCGGCGCGGTGCCGACCGCGGCCGCATCGTGGCCGAAGCGGTCTGCTCGGCCCGGGATCTGGTCAACCTGTCCCCCGACGAGAAGACACCGGTACTGCTATCCAAGGCCATTGAGAAGTCGGCCAAGAAGCACGGCTATGAAGTGACGGTGTGGAACAAGGCGCTGATCGAAGAAGAGGGCATGGGAGGCTTGCTGGCCGTGAACCGCGGCAGCCAGGATCCGCCGACGTTTTCCGTGCTGGAATGGCACCCTGAGCACGCGCGCAATTCCCGACCGATCATCCTCGTGGGCAAGGGCGTCGTGTTCGACACCGGCGGCCTTTCCCTGAAGCCTACCAAGGGCTCGATGGACTCGATGAAGTCGGACATGGCCGGTGCGGCCGCCGTCATTGGCGCAATGGAAGCCATTGCCAAGCTGGAGCTGCCCCTCTACGTGATCGGATTGATACCGGCAACGGACAACCGTCCGGGTGAGAAAGCCTACGTGCCGGGAGACGTGATCCGCATGCATTCGGGCAAGACGGTCGAGGTGCTCAACACCGACGCCGAGGGCCGCATGATCCTGGCCGATGCCCTGTCCTACGCCACCAGCTTCTATCCCGAATTGGTCATCGATCTGGCCACGCTGACCGGCGCGGCCGTCATTGCCCTCGGCGACATCGTGGCAGCCGTCATGACCAACGAGGAGAAGGGAGCGGCCGAACGGCTCTCGGCCATGACGGCCGCGGGAGAGGCGTCCGGAGACCGGGTCCATCCGTTGCCCATGTTCGACGAATACAACGAACAGATCAAAAGCACCGTGGCCGACCTCAAGAATGTCGGAGGCCGCGAGGCGGGATCCATTACAGCTGCCAAGTTCCTTGAGCACTTCGTGGACTACCCCTGGATCCACCTGGATATTGCCGGCCCTTCGTTCCTCGAGAAAAGCCGGGGATACAGGACCGTAGGAGGAACGGGCTTCGGCGTGCGCCTCCTGGTGCGGTTCCTGCAGGACATGGCCGAAAAGAAACGCTGATCGCAGGTCGTCCATGGCGAACGCGACATCTTCGAGGCGGCAACGCATTGCGGTTTCGATGGGAGACCCGAACGGGATCGGTCCCGAAATCCTGGCCGCCTGCCTCCGGGACGAGGCGCTGACAGCGCAGGTGGACATCCTCCCGGTAGGCTCTCCGCCGGTGCTGGAATACTACCTCGAACGGTCGGGCGGCCCCCTTCCGCATGTGCAGGTGGAAGCCGTGGAGGCCGATCCTGGATTCCGGCTCCTGCCGGGGCGGGCCGACACCCATGCCGGATCGCTGGCCATGCACAGTGTGGCGCGCGCGATCACCCTGTGCCAGGAAGGCCGCGTCGACGCCATGACCACCTGTCCGATCTCCAAGGAGGTGATCGCGCGCGCCGGATTCGATTTTCCCGGGCACACCGAGTTCATTGCCGAAAAGACGGGCAGCCCCGAGGTCCTGATGATGATGGTGGCCGAACGGCTCCGCGTCGGACTGGTCTCTGCCCATGTCCCGCTTTCTCATGCA
>JAQCDI010000109.1 GCA_027620595.1 Bacteroidota bacterium
GGGAGACCCGGAGGTGCAGCGCCTTTTGGCCGACAATGAGCGCTCGGTCATGGTGGACGCGTTGGTAAGCCGGATGTTGGACGAGGAAATGGGCGAGGGTCCCGATGAGGCCGCCATCCAAACCTATTACGAGCAGCATCGCGACCAATTGGTCCTGCGGGAACCGTTCGTGAGGGTCATCCACCTGGTTTTCGAAGACGCAGACTCCGCAGCGTCCGCCCGGCGTCTGTTGCTGTCCAGCCCTTCACTCGACCCGTATGCGTTGAGCGGCCTCAGTGATCGGCAATTGGATCCGGAGGCGTTCTATCCCCAGCGTCAATTGTTCGCAGCCATCCCGGGATTGGGTGATGCCGTTGCCGCCCTCAGCACCGGGCAGGTGACGCCGGTGCTGGAACACGATGGAGCGCTCCATGTGGTCAAACTGACCGATCGCATGGATTCCGGTGCTGTACCTGCCCTGGACATGATCCGGGACGAGATCAGCCACCGGGTGGCCATCCAGATGCGGAAACAGTTGTATGCACGGCAGGTTCAACGGCTCCGCACAAGGGCCATGGCTCGCGAGGAGTTGGAGATCCATTGATGTCCCGCGCAGCGTTTGTCCTGCCGCTGGTGCCGAGCGGGCCTCCTGTCCTGATGGCATACGAAACGGAAGATTGGCCCGTTTTCCAGACGGTAACATTTCTTGATATGCGCCCTGGTTTCCGTGCAGCCCGCGTGGGCCTGTCCTATTCATCCGAGGCCCTTCGCTTCACCGTCTGACATTCCTGGTATGGCTCGTACCCCGGCTCTTGTACTGTTTTTGATGCTCCTGGCCACCTTGGTATCCAGTGCCCGCCCCGCATGGGCGCAGGATGAGCGCGTCCTGGACGAGATCGTTGCGGTCATCGGCGACGATATCATTCTTCAGTCCGATGTGGATGGCATGGTGCTGGGGGTCATGAACCAGCAACAGATGGCTTGGTCCCAGGATCTGTGGGATGAGGCGCTTCGGCAGTTGATCAACGAGAAGGTACTCGTCATCCACGCCAAGCGGGACACGAACATCGTCGTCACGGATCAGCAGGTGGACCAGATGCTGGACGCTCAGATCGACCAGATCCAGCGCCAGGTCGGTGGTCAGGCCCGGCTCGAAGAACTCTACGGCAAGTCCCTGCTCGAAGTAAAAGCCGAGTTGCGGGAGGAATACCGGGATCGTCTTCTGGCGGATGAGTTGCGACGTACCAAGATCTCGAGCATCAAGGCCACCCCGACCGATGTCCGTGCCTGGTTTGATCTCATCCCTTCGGATTCCCTTCCCACGGTGCCCGATCTGGTCCGGGTGTCGCACATCGTGCGTCTTCCTGTCGTTACCCAAGAGGCCCGGGATGAGGCAATGGAGATCATAACGGCGATCAGGGATTCGGTGGCGGCCGGCGCGGCTACCATCGAGGAAATGGCCGAACTGTTCTCGGATGATCCGGGATCGGCACCCAACGGCGGTCTCTATGAGGACATGGGCCTCGATGAAGTCGTGCCTGAGTTTGCTGCGGTGGCTTCCCGCTCCCCCATAGGCGTGTTCTCCCGTGTATTCGAAACGCAATTCGGCCTGCACTTCCTGCGGGTAAATGCGCGTCGGGGAGACCGGATCGACTACAACCACATCCTGATCTCTTTCGACGATCGGAAAGTGGACGACCAGCCGGCCATTTCCCGACTTCAGGTACTCCGTGACTCCATTGTCACGAGCGGTGCATCTTTCGAGGCTTTGGCCCGTGAAGAGTCGGAAGAAGAGATGAGCAAGGCCCAAGGCGGGCGGGTGACGGACCCCAATTCGGGCGAACGCAACCTGTACCTGGAAGTCCTGGGAGGTCTATGGCAGCGCACGTTGGCGCCACTGGAAGAGGGAGGAATCTCCGAACCCTCCGAAGTCCAGCTGCTGGATGGTCGCCGAGGGTGGCATATCGTTCGTCTGGACAAGCGGATTCCTGAACACCGCGTGGATATCAACACGGACTATGAACTCATCGAACAGCGGGCCCTGCAGGACAAACAAGCCCGGGTAATGGAGCAATGGCTCGACGAGTTGCGAACCTCCGTGTACATCGATCTGCGCGGGGCGGCCCGCGACCTCGTCCTTGCTCCCTGACACGCCGAACGACAATCTTTCTCCCTTCATGGAAAACCCTACCTCTCCCGATACGGTAAAAGAGCTGGCCGCAGGCTATGACGTCCTGCGAAAGGAAATCGGCAAGGTCATCGTCGGTCAGGATGATATCATCCAGCAGATCTTCCTGAGTATGATCTGTCGGGGTCATGTGTTGCTGGTCGGTGTGCCAGGGCTGGCCAAGACGCTCCTGATCCACACCATCGCCGACGCGATCGACCTCCAATTCTCCCGAATCCAGTTTACACCCGACCTCATGCCGAGTGACATCACCGGCACCGAGATCATCGAAGAGGATGCCACCACGGGCCGGCGTCAGTTCAAGTTTGTCAAGGGACCTGTCTTTGCCAGCGTGGTCCTTGCCGACGAGATCAACCGTACTCCACCCAAGACGCAGGCCGCCTTGCTGGAAGCCATGCAGGAGCATCGGGTAACGGCCGCGGGACAGACGTACAGCCTGCCGGAACCATTCTTCGTGCTGGCCACCCAGAACCCGATCGAACAGGAAGGCACGTATCCCTTGCCGGAAGCGCAGCTGGACCGCTTCATGTTCAACCTGTGGCTCGACTATCCGACCTTTCAGCAGGAGGTCGATATCGTCCGCCAAACGACCAGCGCCAGACGTCCCGAGAAGAAAACGGTGATGAAAGGCGAAGACATTATCCGCTTCCAGACACTCGTTCGGCAGATTCCGGTAGCAGACAACGTCATCGAGTATGCCGTTCGTCTCGTGGGAAAGACGCGGCCGTCCGGTGGCATGGCGCCCGATTTCGTGCGGGATTACCTCAGCTACGGAGCCGGTCCGCGCGCGTCCCAATACCTGATCCTCGGAGCCAAGGCCCTGGCGGCCCTCGACGGTCGATTGACACCTGGAATTGACAACGTGAACCGCATCGCGGTCTCTGTTCTGCGTCACCGCATCGTGACCAATTTCAATGCCGAGGCCGATGGCGTATCCGCCGTGGAAGTGATCAACCGCATGCTGGAGGCCTCAGTCTGAGGCTGAATGCCCGCATGATCCGGATCGCAACCCGATAACCGCTCATCATCCGGTCCGGGATTCCTCGACGAAGGGCCAGATTGTACCCATGCCCGCCACGCCGTCACCATATCCTGCCGAGGCCTTGGTCTCCCCGCTCAGAACCCTTTCCGCGGAATGGGTTCTCCTCCCGGACGGATGGCATCAGCGTATGGAGATCCGGTTCGATACCGACGGTGTGATCCACGACGTTGCTCCGGCAACCGGCTCGCCCGATGAGGACCTCCTCGTACCGGGAATGATCAACGGACATTCGCACGTGTTCCAGTTGGATCTGATCGGTCGCAATCAGCGCTTCCAGCACCCGGGAGATGATTTCTGGTCCTGGCGGACGGGTATGTACGCACTTGCATCGACGCTCACGCCCACGACACAGGAGGATGTGGCTTATCGGGCGTTCCGGGCAATGCTGGCCCATGGATACACCACCGTGTGTGAGTTCCATTACACTCATGGGGCCACCCGCCGCGACAATGGTGAAATGCCCGTCCTGATGTCTGAAGCCGTACTTCGAGCGGCCGAACGCGCCGGAATACGGATCCGTCTGCTCCCTGTCCTCTATCAGCAAGGCGGTTTCGGAGAGCGGCCGTTGACGAGGGAACAGCGGTCCTTCGGTTTGGACACGCAGGTATATCTGGGCTTGATGGATCATCTTCGGCACGAGGTACCCCTGTCTTCCCTGCAAACCCTGGGCTATGCGCCGCACTCCCTGCGTGCCGTAGGACTGGATGCATTGAGGGATCTGGTGGACCATCGCAACGAAACCGCCGCTGATGCTCCCATCCACATGCACATTTCCGAGCAGGTGCGGGAAGTCAATGAAGCGGTTCTCGGCCTCGGCCGACGCCCGGTGGAATGGCTGATCGACACCTTCGACCTCGATGCTTCGTGGTGCCTCGTACACGCCACCCACATGTCTCCTGCCGAGCGCTCGGCGCTGGCTGCCTCCGGTGCTGTGGTATGCCTCTGCCCCACAACCGAAGCGGACCTCGGCGACGGGTACTTTTCGCTGCTTGACTGGTTGGCCCACCGTGGCACGTGGGCCATCGGAACAGATTCCAACGGGAGTGTCAACCCGGCTGAAGAGATTCGTCTGCTCGACTGGCACCAGCGGCTCCACACGAGGCGGCGCAATGCCTTCCAGTTCGATTCCTCACTCGGCGCAGGAACGCGACTGTTCCAACAGGCACTGGCCGGGGGCCGCCAGGCGGCATCACTCCCCGTCGGACGCATCGAACCGGGCGCATTTGCCGATGTGATAGCTTTGCATCGCACACCACGACATGCCGACATGGCGGCCGACGACATCCTCAATGCCTGGCTCTATTCGGCCAATCCCTCCTGGATCCGACAGGTCTATACCGAGGGCCAACCCCGTCTGACACCGACGCCCTGAGCCGTGGCCGTACCGGACTTCATGATGAAGCCGGGGCGTCTTCCTTGCGGGATCCTTCCATCAGTTTTCCCCAGGGCCGGAGGCCTTCCAGGTTCTCCAGTACGATCTTGATGGTGGCCATAAGCGGTACGGCCAGGACCATGCCCCAAATCCCCCAGAGCCACCCCCACAGGAACAGGGAAACCAGGATCAGGAGCGGACTCAGGTTGAGCGAGAAGCCCATGATGCGGGGTTCGACCACATTCCCCATGACCATCTGCGTCCCTCCCAGGCCCAGCAAGACACCCAGGGGCACGGAAAGCGAACTGAACTGCAGCAAGGTCAACACGAAGGGGAAGATGACGGCAAGCGTGCTGCCGATGTTCGGGATGTAGTTGAGGATGAACGCGATGAAGGCAAACACCAGTGGGAAGTCCACGCCCAGAATGAACAGGACCAGCCACGTGAGGGCTCCTGTGGCCAGGCTGATCAGCGTCTTTGTGACCAGATACTGGCGAACCTGCGAATCAACCGTTCGCAGTACGGATGCCATCCAGTCCGCATACTGCTCCGGGAAGGCGTGACGCACCTTGGTACCCAATTCACCGCTCGATCCCAGGATGAAGAGCATGAAGAGCACGATGAGGAAGGTGGTGGTCACGAATGAAATGAAGGACCCTACCCCTGTCGTGATGGCGGCGGTCACCGAAGACAGTTGGATGGCATCGCTCCACTGGACATCTCCAAGCGGTACATCGAAGCGATTCGCCCAGCCGATGATCGTGGATTCCAGTCCGTTGACAATAACGGACATCTTGGCTTCGTACTTGGGCAGTTCGGCCACGAAACTCACGGTACTTGCATACAGCACCCAGCCTATCAGGAACAGCGCCACAGAAAAGAGCAAAAGCACCCCAAACAGCGCAATGACCATGGGAACGCGCTTTCCACGGAGCCACTCGATGACGGGCTTGAAGATGATCGAGAGCAGGACCGCCATGACAAAGGGCAACAACACGTCCCGGAGCTGGACCATCATGACGCCCAGCACAAAAACGGCTATTACACCGAGGAACACATTTGCCAGATTGCTATTCTTGTCTCGAACCATCGTTGCAAGGTCAGCGCGTCACGCTCATGAAGAAGTCGGCATTGTGGGCCATCTTCGCTTTCGTTCTATTTGGCAGTGCCCATCCGGATCCGTACCCGGATGATTATTTCGATTCCCCGCTGGGTGTCCCGTTGCTGCTGTCCGGTAGCTTTGCCGAAATGCGCAGCAACCATTTCCACGGCGGCCTCGACATCAAGACGCAGGGTCACGAAGGACTGCCTGTCTACGCCGCGGCCGACGGATGGGTCTCAAGGATTGCCGTTTCCGCCGGCGGGTATGGAAATGCTCTCTACATTTCCCACCCCAATGGGTACCAGACGGTCTACGCCCACCTGCAGCGGTTTGCCGAGCCGGTGGCATCGGCCATCCGGGAACTTCAGGAACGGGAGGAATCCTTCGAAGTGCAGCTCTTCCCCAATCGCGAGGATTTCCCGGTAACCAAGGGGCAGCAGATTGCCCTCTCGGGCAACACCGGTGGATCGGCTGGACCGCACCTGCACTTTGAGATCAGGGACGAGCGGACGGCAGAGCCCGTCAATCCGTTGTTGTGGGGTTTCGATATCACGGATACGCTTCCGCCCCGGATCTATCGCTTCAAGGTGTACGCCGTCGGCCCGAACTCCGTTGTCCGTCTCCGGGATCGGGTCAGTGGCGGGTGGCGAACCGTCGGCCCGGGCCAGGATGCCTTCATCGAACTCGTGCGGCAGAACGGTACCATCACAATGGAGCGTGTGGACCGCATTGAAGCCAGCGGCCCGGTGGCCTTCGGGGTACAGACCCACGATTTCCACGACGGATCAACCAATCTGCTCGGACAATTCCGGATCCACCTCGATGTGGATGGACGAACCCTTTTCCAATCCGAACTCGAACGCTTCGCTTTCGATCAGCAGCGTTATATCAATGCCCATGTGGACTATGCAGAGCGGCGGCGGTCCGGGCGCTGGGTCCAACGCAGTTATGTGCTTGGGGGAAACCTGCTTCCCATGTACGAAACAGAGAACAGTGGCATCCTGGAAGTGGCGCCCGGTACCTCTGCCAACTTGACGTACCGGATAGAAGACGCACACGGAAATGCCTCCGGTTTCACGTTCCGGGTAGGCGGCCTGGCTTCGGATGCGCCGCCGGCAGCCGTGCCTCCATCGGCCTACCTGATGCATCCGGATGAGCCGTTCACCCTGCGCGGTACCGCCTACACCATGCGCGCACCGGCCGGCACGGTGTATGACGAGGTGATCCTTGATTACGGAACCGGCAGCCCACCGTCGAACAACTCCCGTCCGACATTCTCTCCCACTGTCCGCTTGCACCGACCCGATGAGCCGGTCCACACGGCATACACGCTGGAGATCATGGCACCGGAGTTGCCGGAGCACTTGCGCGACAAAGCCACCCTTGGCATGCTGGGATCAAAGGGCAGCCTTTCCTGGGCCGGCGGATCCTGGAACGGACAGGCAGTGGTTTCCAGCCTGCGCACGTTCGGGGAATTCGTCGTTACCGTGGATACGGTTGGACCGTCGATCCGACCCCTGAACATCCAGGCAGGCAGCAACATGGCAGGTTCAGGAGAAATCCGGATCCGAATCCAGGACGACTTCAGCGGGATCCGTTCGTATCGAGGTACCATCGACGGCGAATGGGTGCTGTTCGAGTACGATGCCAAATTCAATCTGCTGCGACACCGTTTTGAACGGGATCTGCCACGCGGCCCCTATGAGCTGGTCCTGCAGGTCACGGACAACAAGGACAACGTCTCCGAGCGTCGTATCCGGTTCACTCGCTGACGCCCTCGCAATCCCGGACCTGCTGCCGATTCCGCTCACAGACCGAGCCGGGTCCTCACCCGTGCGGCCAACTTCGCGGTATCGGCTTCGATGAGCTGCTTGTTGGAGGGCAGCTCCCGAAGGCGTGCCAATTGCTCGGGCTCCTCGGGCGCGACGCCCGTAGCCCGACGGCAGGTGTCCGGAAATTTTGCCGGATTGGCAGTGGACATGACTACAACGGGGCCGCCGAGACCTTCCTTCCTGCGGAGGATGTCCACCGTTTCCAGCCCCACCGCCGTGTGCGGATCGGCCGTATAGCCACTCTTGCCGAACACCTTCCGCATGGCGTCGATCGTCTGTTCATCCGAGACCGAAACGGCCCGTACGAGGCCATGGAGCCGATCCCCTGGCAGGAGTTGCCTGAGGCGCTCGAAATTGGAAGGTGCACCAACGTCCATCGCATTGGACACGGTCGGAATCGTCCCGGACATGGCCGCGCGGGCGTCCTGGAGGTAGCGGGCCAGGTAATCGTTGGCATTGTGAGCGGCCACGAAGCCTGCCACAGGCAT
>JAQCDI010000110.1 GCA_027620595.1 Bacteroidota bacterium
AATCAGAAGTCAAGACGAACACCGATGCGCGTCATGCGCGGGATACCGTAGTTGCCGCGGGAGCGGGTACGGTGGCGATAGAGCGTCTCGGCAGCAGGAACGCTCGAGCTCAGGAACTGCTGACCACCCGGGGTTGCCAGGAAGCCGTCATCATCCGGAAGACCCGTTGCGCGCCATACACCCTGCACATTGGCACCATCCAGCAGGTTCTGTACCCACAGGAAGGCCGACAGGGTCGAACGATCTCCGACGGAGAACTTGCGATCCAGGCGCATGTCGATACGATTGGCCCACGGCATGCGTGCAGAGTTGATACCACCGGCCGGGATCGGAGCTTTGGACTCGATACGGCTGAAAGGCTCAACCTGCGGCGTGTAGGGCTGTCCGGAACGAGCGGTGAAGAGGAAGTTTGCACCGAAGTTCTCGAGGATCTTGGTACCACCCAGCGACGGACCTTCACCTTTTCCGAGACGGTAGTCCAGCGACACGTTGAACGTGTGGCGCTGATCGAAGTCCAGCGGAGAGATGAAGTTCGGGGGCGTTTCGTTGATCCAGACAATCGTGGACGTCGTCGTGGACGAAGAGCCCGTTCCCTGGGC
This sequence comes from Bacteroidota bacterium, assembly GCA_027620595.1. Lineage (GTDB taxonomy): Bacteria > Bacteroidota > Rhodothermia > Rhodothermales > UBA10348 > JAAZVD01. The sequence continues at coordinate 600 of JAQCDI010000110.1, forward strand.
AAAGGACAACGTGTAGTTGACTTTGGCTGCGACGTTGTTCGTGCGACGCAGGTCGAAGTCAAACTCGAATCCTTTTACCGTGCCGAAGTCGACGTTGCTGTACGTCGAGAATCCCTGCGGGAAGCCTTCGGCCAGGTTCTCAAGCTGGATCAGGTTCTCGATCTGACGGAAGAATCCGGAGATCGTGAGAGCCGAACGCGTCGTGAGGCGCTGGCGGAAACCGATTTCGTATTCGGTGGTCCGCTCGGGCTCGAGGGCGTTGTTGCTGCCTCCAGCCGACGTACCGCTGACCATTCCGGCGAGCGACTTGAAGGAGTTGGAGGACGGACGCTGTGCCACTTTGCCGTAACGAGCGAAGAACAGGGCCTGGTCCGTTACCGGGAAGGATACCCCGATACGCGGCATGACGGTTACCTGCGGTTCGTAGTCCTCAAAGGACTCTTCGGTCACTTTGCCGCTCTTCGTGGTCGGCCTTGCGCCGAGCAGGAGGATTTCGGCAGCCTGTACCTGCTGACCGTTCACATCATAGAAGTTGCCACTGCGATCGCGGTAACCAACGATGTTTCCAGCCGAGAGGTACGGGGCGAAGTCTCCACCGACGTTGGCAGGATGCGATCCACCCATATCGGAGACGCGCACGAGCGGCAGCGGCGTGTAGCGGTCGAAATACGTACGGGTGTTGTTGTCGAACACGTCGATACGGAGACCTGCGTTGAGAACGATGTCACGGAATTCAATCTTGTCCTGGACATAGCCGCCGTAGTAGATCGGCTTGTGCGGAGCAACATTGTAGGCCTCGTCGCCGCCGATGTCATTGACATAGGCGTCAAGGTTTTCCGTGTCCACTTCGGAACCGCGGAAGTTGTATCCGAGGTAACCGACCCGTCCTTCCATCTGCTCCCAGGTCAGCTGGTCGATGCTCGTAACAGCTTCATCCAGAGCGTCCGAAGCAACGCCTTCCGGACCCGGTGAGTACGGATCGTCGGGATCAAGGACGAAGCGGGACAGAGCGTTTCCGTTGATTGAGAAGTTGCGGAGGGTCTGCTGTTCGAATTCACCACCGAACTCGAGCTGGTGCAGACCGATCTGCGTCGTGGCCATGGCCTGGAAACGCATCTGGGTGTTGTGGAACTCGCTGTACCCGTTGGCACCGTTTCCACCGGGAGCCATGACAAGGCGGGCAGCGGTTTCCGACGTCGGGAAACGACCATCCTGCCAGCGGTAGCTGTAGGTGGGGCGACTTCCCATGATCGGCGTGTCGTCCGCAGGATCGGGCGTGCCGTGATCGTCAGTTCCTACCTGGACCGTTTCGAAGGCCAGATTCTTGTAACCGCGCGTCGTGGCCCATGCATCCTGGCTGAAGTCACCCTGGTAAAGGGCGCTTTCCATGTTGCAGGAGAAACGGTTGTCGCAACCATCGCCTACACGGTCGGTGTAGTCGAACTGCAGCTGGTAGAACGTGGAGTTGGACAGGTAGTGCGTCCACGTCGTGAAGAGCTGGAGGTCACGGTTGGTGTTGGCGTTGGCATCTTCGGGAGCGAAGACGGCCAACGTCGACATGCCAACGGATTCGCTGGTAACGAGACGGGCACCGACACGCATGCGGATGTTGTCGATGACGTTGAAGTTCAGGCTACCGTTGAGGGCCAAAGCGCTGCCCGATGCCTGGCGGCGAGCTTTCTCTACCGAGAAGGCGGAGTCGGGCAGGTAGTCCGAGCTCAGCACCATGTCGGGGTTGATCGAGGAAGCAACCACACCGGCCGGAACGTTGATGACCGTGCCGTCTCCGGCAACGATCGTGTTGTCCGCGCCGATGACCAGATCGCCATGCTCATCAACAGGCAGGAAGGTCTCGCCCATCGAGGCCGGAACCGGAATGATCACCCGGTTGCCATCGGCATCCTGTCCCAGGAGGGACGTCGGAGCCGAACGCAGGTCGGAGAGCGTAGCGTCAGAAACGTTGAGCTCACCGATGGCGCGCGGGCCGTAATCGCCCTGATTCTGGTACTCAGCGGCAAAGAAGAAGTTGACGTTTTCTCCCATGACCGGACCACCGATGGCCAACGAGGCCAGGTTGTATCCGAAATCGTCAAGGGATTCAGACGTCACACCTTCAACGGATCCGAAGAAGTTCGGAGAACCGGATTTGGTCGTGATGTTGATGATACCGGACATGGCGTCCCCATAACGGGCCGAAATGTTACCGATGATCATCTCCTGCTCCTGGATGGCCGACTGCGGAAGGTAGTTGGAACCAACAACCTTCACACCGTCGATGTAGTACGTGACTTCACTGCCACGACCACCGCGTACGTTGAGCGTTCCGGATCCTTCCTCGGAAGCAACACCGGCCTGGATGGAGGCCACGGCTGCTGCGCCGCGAACCGGCAGGTTCACGATCTCTTCCGCGTCTACGATCTTCGGAACACCAACGGCGTCCTTCTGGATCAGTGGGCGTTCGTACTCGACGACGATTTCCCCGAGCTCGACCCCTTCACGGAGTGCGAAGTTGATCTCCTGGGTATACCCCGAAGACACTTGCACACCGGAAACGGTCTGCTCCTGGAAACCGACGAAGCGAGCCTGTACGTCGTACGAGCCAACCGGAACCCCGATGATGAAATAATTCCCATCGACGTCCGTAATGGCACCGAGCGTTGTACCCATAAGCACGACCTGAGCGCCTGGGATGGAATCTCCCGTATCGGCGTCGGTCACTACCCCGGAGATCTTACCCGTGTTCTGGGCAAGAACCAGCGCCGGAGTAGCTAGCAGCATGAGTACAAGCATGCCCCATTTACGTAACATAAGCTACCTCCTCTAGTGAATTGATGTGTGGCTTAATAAGTGCTGCGCGTCGTTCCCACATCGAAACGGGCGCATGTTTGTCTGCGGGCCAGGCCCGCAACAGTCCGTAGCAGGGCAAGCCCTGCAATCATGTCGTGCTCAGCACGTGTGGTCTGCATGATGCGATGACGCATAGTGCAAATCTGCATTGAACAAATTCGCTTCCGGCGTGCAGGCGGACCTGCCTGCCTTCAGCGTTTCTGCATCAAGCGCGCTACACGCGCTGTCAGCGTTTTCCGTGCCAAGCACGAAAATTGGGTCGGAAGGGGAAATCCCAACCAGATGGGACGATTCTGGACATTCCTGACGTCCTGTGCACGCACAAAATCCGTCTTCACAGCTCCAACAGGGGCAGTCGCAGGCGGGTAACGCTCGCGACTGTTTTCAGGTTACGCTTGAAAGGTGGGGGTTGAAAAGCTGTAGCGATGGTCCAAAAGCGCCTTTTTCTGGTTCGACTTTCCGTGAATCCGAAACGATTCCTAAATATAGAGGGACCCCACCCCTTTGTCAAGCCAAGGTGAACGCAGTGTTTCCACAGTGTGAAGAACTTTACGTCCGGTGGGTCCCCCGTCCTTCCGGGAGCCGCTCGACATACAGCGTACGACATCCATCATGGGGGTTCAAGGCATGAATTCGAGCATGCTCACCCGATGGACCCCTTCGAGTCCTGAGACGGCATCCAGTACGGTTTCCGGCAACGGACTGTCCACGGCGATGACCGTCAGTGCCTCTTCACCGGGCCGGTTGCGGCCGAGCGCCATGCTGCCGATGTTGATCCCTGCTTCAGCCAACAGGGTGCCCACCGCAGCAAGCATGCCCGGGCGGTCCTGATTGCGATAGAGGAGCATCCTCCCGTTGAGGCGAAGCTCCACATCGTACCCATCGACAGAGACGATGCGCGGATCGCTCCCCCCGAACAGGCTGCCAGTCATGGTGAAGGATCCTTCAGCGCCGGAAAGCTCAAGACCGATCAGATTGGAATAGGAGTCTCCCGGATGGAACGTCTCCACATCCACGGTCAACCCCGCCTCCTGGGCCAATACCAGTGCATTGACCAGATTCACCGGTTCGCTCCATCCCTCCTGCAGGAAGCCTTTCAGCGCCGACACGTGGATCACATCCATGTAGCGCCGGGGGACGTCCCCGTGGCAGCGCACCTTGAGCCGGGACGTCCGGCCGGGCGCCAGCTGTCGCGCTGCACGTCCAAGTTGCTCCGCAAGCGCCAGGTACGGTTGAACCTCCGACTGGGCCGCCAACCGGATGGCCATGGCATTGACCGCCGTCAGGACCGGCTCTCCCCGCAAGGCATGGATCACCTGCTCGGTGACCTGGCGGGCCACCTTTTCCTGGGCTTCCTCCGTGGAGGCGGCAATATGGGGAGTGCAGACGGTCCGCGGGTGGTCAAGGAGGGGTCTGAGTTCCTCGACAGGGGGTTCGCTTGTAAACACATCCAGACCGGCGCCCGAAACCTGACCCGACTCGAGGGCCCGCAGGAGGGCTGATTCGTCCACAATGCCACCCCGGGCGCAGTTGATGATTCCGACACCCCGCTTGCAACGGCCGAGGGTTTCATCATTGAACAACCCACGGGTGGCTGCCACCAGGGGCGTGTGGACCGTGATGTAGTCGCTCTCGGCGATGATGGTGTCCACATCCACCAGATCGATACCCATGCGTTCGGCCGCTTCGGGCGTCAGCATGGGATCGCTTCCAATCACGCGCATGCCGAATGCCTGCGCCCGGACGGCCACCTCCTTCCCGATCTTGCCCAGGCCCAGGATGCCCAGCGTCTTGCCATGGAGCTCTGCGCCCATGAACGTCTTGCGATCCCACTGGCCGGACTTGATGGACGCCGAGGCCGCCGGGACGCTGCGTGCAATGGAGAGCAGCATGGCCATGGTATGTTCGGCGGTGGACAGCGTATTCCCAGCGGGCGCGTTCAACACCAGTACTCCCCTCCGGGTGGCAGCGCTCAGATCCACATTGTCCACACCCACGCCCGCCCGACCGATGACCTTGAGTTTACCGGCCTTCTCGATCCACTCCTTCCCGATCGTCGTGCCGCTGCGGATGATCCAGCCGTCGAAGTCTGAGCACGCTTCGCTGATCTGGTCTGCGGCCCATTTGCTGCCGTTGACGGCTTCGATACCCGCCTCCTCGAGCATGGTGTAGCAGGCCGGGTGTACGGAATCAGTAAGGAGGACGCGGGGGCGGACAGATGACGTCATGTACGGGAGACAATAATATGTGGTGTCTGGTTGAAGGTCAGGAATCGGTCGTCCGGGTGGTGGCCAACCAGGTTTCCATCCAGGCCAGGATGTCGTCCCGTCCCCGGCCGTCCTCGGCACTGGTAAGGATCACGGGTTTATCCTGCCCCAAATCGGCGAGGGCCTGCTTGGTGCGCCGTACGGTCAGGCCGCGTTGGTTGCCCGAGAGTTTGTCCGTCTTTGTCAACAGGACCACGTGCTCGGCCGGCGATTCGGCCATGAGCATCATGAGCTCCCGATCCAGGGCGGTCGGATCATGACGCGCATCCACCAACTGGAAGACCGCGGCCAACTGAGGGCGCGCCATCAGGTACGTTCCGATGAGCTTCTGCCAGGCCTCGCGTTGTCTCTTGGACACTTTTGCGTAACCGAAACCGGGCAGATCGACAAGATGGAAGGTATCGTTGACCAAGAAGAAATTGATTTCCTGGGTTTTGCCGGGCGTCGAGGAGGTGCGTGCCAGATTCCGCCGGTCCAGCAACCGGTTGATCAGGGAGCTCTTTCCGACATTGGAGCGACCGACGAAAGCGAACTCCGGTATGGACCCCTCCGGCATGTGGGCCAGGGAGGTGGCTCCCTTGACGAAGTCGACCCGGTCAATCTTCATGGACGCGTTCCGTTGAGACAGGCCGGTGCAGGTTGAAACAGACCAGCGCAGTCCGGATCAGGCCCGGCTGAGGTGGGCGGAGACTGTTTCCCCGATGGCTGCCGGGTTCTTGACGATGACGGCTCCCGCTTCTTCGAGGGCCGCAAACTTGTCTTCGGCCGTTCCTTTTCCGCCGGAAATGATGGCGCCCGCATGGCCCATGCGTCGGCCCGGAGGGGCCGTCTGTCCGGCGATGAAGCAGAACACCGGCTTGGTCATGTGGTCCCGGATGTAGGCTGCCGCTTCTTCCTCGGCCGTTCCGCCAATCTCACCGATCATCACGACCGCTTCGGTCTGGTCATCGGCCTGGAAAAGACGGAGCACGTCGATGAACCGGGATCCGATGATCGGGTCTCCCCCGATTCCGACGGCGGTGGACTGTCCCAGTCCCTGACGGGTCAACTGGTCCACTGCTTCATATGTCAGCGTCCCGCTGCGGGAAACCACGCCCACGTTGCCTTCCGAGAAAATCATGGCGGGCATGATCCCGACCTTGGCCTGGCCGGGTGTCAGGACACCGGGGCAGTTCGGCCCAACGAGGGCGGCTCCTTTCTCCTGCACGTACCGGTAGACGGGCACCATGTCCTTCACCGGAATGCCTTCCGTGATGCACACGATGGTCTTGATCCCGGCTTCCGCGGCTTCGAGAACCGCATCCGCTGCAAACGGCGGGGGTACAAAGATCACGGCGGTGTTGGCGCCCTCCTGCTGCACGGCATCGGAAACGGTGTCGAACACCGGCCGGTCAAGGTGCGTCGTGCCACCTTTGCCCGGGGTGACGCCGGCCACGAGGGGCGTGCCGTACTCGATCATCTGCTCGGAATGGAAGCTTCCTTCCTTTCCGGTGAAGCCCTGCACCACAAGGCGGGTGTTCTTGTCAACCAGGATGGCCATGGTCCGTGGAGTCGATTGCGTGGGACGAACAAACGTGCCGATCCGGTTGGAGGCTCGGCAGAGCAAGCAGTTTAGGGGCTGACGCCGGGTGCTTCAAACCGGATTCTGTAAACACCTGTCGAATATTGGCCCGCGGGAAAGGAACCAGCGTCCTGCCCCGGTAGCGCGGAAAAACACGTCGGGTGCGGCCCGGCCTGCAAAGCGCCCGCCTACTGCGGATGCGCCCCCTGGTTGGTGTCGGCCTGATGTTCGGGCTGACGCGGAGCGGTCTGTCCCTGTGCCGGTGGAGCCGGGTGGATCCGGTTGGCCGGCTCGTTGACGTTCAATTCCCGGGAAATCTCATTGGTGGCCGCCTTGAACTCCTTGATCCCCTTGCCCAGGCCCCGGGCAATCTCGGGAATGCGCTTGGCGCCGAAGAGGAGCAGGATGGCCAGGAAAATGAGTACTAATTCGAACGGTCCCAAGCTTCCCATGGTGGTGTTGGTTGAGGTGTGGTGGGCGGGCTGAGTCACAACGTACCGATTTTTTGGCGGTTCCACCGATTCTGCACCTCCCCCATCCCGGGTGGGTCCCTATTTTGCGAACCATGCACTCAGACGCACCGCTTACTCCCGACCTGATCCGGTCCTGGCCCAAGGCCGAGCTGCATTCGCACCTCGACGGCGCCATGCGACTGGAAAGCATGCTGGACCTGGCCCAGGCGCAGGACCGCATGGATCTGCTGCCCGCGCGCAGCCTGGAAG
>JAQCDI010000111.1 GCA_027620595.1 Bacteroidota bacterium
GGGGATCGGGACCACCAAGGAAGCTTCGGCCACGGGAGCCGCCTTCATCCTGTTCAATTCCATGACTGGAGTGGCCGCCCGCGCCTCTTGGAGTGATCTGCCCTGGGACCTGGTGGTGCCCCTGGCCATCACGGTCACTGTGGCCGGATACATCGGGTCCCATATGGGCGCCGCACGCTGGCAGGCCCGCACGATCCAGCGGGTCCTTGGTGCCATTATCCTCGTGGCCATTGTCTTCCTGGCCCGCAAGGTCGTGATGGGCGTCTGAAGGATCTCAGGCCAGGCCTTTGACCGCGTGGTCCACGGCACGGGCCGTGAGGGCCATGTAGGTCAGGGACGGGTTCTGGACCGCCGTGCTGGGCATGCAGGCTCCGTCGGTCACGTACAGGTTGGGCACGTCGTGCGCCTGGTTGTACCCGTTGAGGACGCTGGTCTTCGGATCCCGCCCCATGCGCGCTGTACCCATTTCGTGGATGGCCAGGCCCTGCGGGTTGTCGTCGATGTTGTCCTGAACGTCGATGTCACGGAAACCGGCGGCCTCCATCATTTCGCGGGCGCTTTCCACGCAGTCCCGGCGCATGGCTTTCTCGTTCTCGCCCCATTCGGCGCTCACGATGAGCTGCGGGATGCCCCAGGGGTCCACCTGGTCCTCGGAAAGGCGGCAGTGATTGTTCCGGTTCGGCAGGCACTCCCCGAAGCCCCACAGCTCCATGGCCCACGGGCCCGGGTCGCGGAGGGAGTGCTTGAAATCGGCCCCTATGCCGGGCATTCCGGCTCCCCGATTCGGTCCAAGCCGATAGGACGAACCCTGGTAGGCAAAGCCGCGGACATAGTCGGAACGGCGGGATGCCGCATCCAGATTGCGGAATCGCGGAATGTAGATGCCATTCGGGCGAGCCGCGTTGTAGAAGCGGTCGTCGAAGTCGTCCGTGTAGCCGACGGCGTCCACGCCCATGTGATGGTCCATCAGGTAGCGCCCCAGCACCCCGCTCGAGTTGGCAATGCCGTTTGGGAAGACGCGGTCCTTCGAATTGAGCATGATCTGCGTGGTGCCGAGGGTGGAGGCACACAGAAAGATCAGGCGACCCTGGTATTCGGTCATCTGTCCTGTTTCAGCATCGATGACCCTCACACCCGAGGCACGTCCGGTGGACGCATCATGGATGACGCTGTGGACGATCGAGTTGGCTTTGAGCGTCATGTTGCCCGTCCGCGCCGCAGCCGGCAAGGAGACCGACACGGCCGAGAAATAGGAGGCCGTCGAACAGCCGCGTTCGCACGTGCCGCAGTAGTGGCAAGGCAGGCGTCCGTTGTGCTCCTGCGTGAGGACCGCGCAGCGGCCGATGGTCATTCGGCGGTCGGGAAACGTAGCCTCCACGCGGGATTTCATGTGCTTCTCCACTGCCGTCATCTCCATGGGCGGCAGGAAGTTGCTGTCGGGCACCTGCGGAAGGTGCTCAGACTGCCCGCTGATGCCGATGAAGGCTTCGACATGATCGTACCACGGGGCAAGATCCTCGTAGCGGATGGGCCAGTCGTTGCCATGCCCGTCCTCGAGGTTCGCCCGAAAATCCTGCGGCCCCCAACGGTAGGTCTGACGCGCCCACATCAGGCTGCGGCCGCCCACCTGGTTGGCCCGGATCCAGTCATAGGGTTTCTCCTGGATGTAGGGCTGCCGGCTGTCCTTGACGAAGAGGTGTTTCGTGGCCTCGTCAAACAAGTAGACCTTCGATTGGGTGGCGTAGTCCCGCTCCTGCTCCTCGAGGGGTACCTCGCCTTGCCGGGGGAGCTCCCAGTCCCGTTTGTGCTCGGTCACGAAGCTGGTGCCGTGTTCGAACGGCACGCCGCGGTCCAGGACGAGGGTTTTCAACCCCCGCTCGCAGAGCTCCTTGGCAGCCATACCGCCGCTCATGCCGGAGCCGACGACGATGGCATCAAAGGGTTCGTTCATGTGGATTGCAGCCGCCATGTCATTCTGCCCAGGTTCGTTCCACTTCGGCACGCGGCATGTCCATCCGGGCCGTTACGTAGGGTTTGAGACGCAATTCCTGCGTCATGCCGATCTCGGATGTGTAGTAGCCTGCCACGGTCCACTCCTTGATCTGCTTCCAAACAGGATTGTCGTTGCCCGCGGCCCACTCGGCATCCACGGTTTCCAACACGACGCGGAGCTCGTCATCGGATCGTGCGTCGATGTCGTACACCATGTTGAACGCGTCGAAGAGGGACAGGAAGTCCTGGGACTCCGTGCGCGGCCAGTATTCGGCGAGCATCGTGTCGATGAACCGATGGACGCCGGCTGCCCGGGCACCGGGGGTGTCGGTGTCAGGGATGATGATATCGGCGATGCGGGCCACGAGCTCCAGTTGGTCGAGCTCAGGAACTTCGGGGTGAAGTTGTCTGCGCTCGGGGCAGCGCAACCGGATACGAGGGCAGATAGGGTGGAGGCAGAAAGCGTGCCTCCGAGCATGATGCCTATCCGGGAAATCGCGGTTCGTCGGTCCATGGATTTCTTTACGGGTGAACCGAGAATATCGGGGAAGGACGCGTTGGGTGCTACCCAAAAAAATGCGGGGCGGGGGCTTTGGCCCCCGCCCCGCACCATGGATGCCGAGGATGGACTACCAGGCCGCCAGAACGGCACCCTGTCCCATCAGGGCGAACAGGTTGTACAGCGAGTTGAGGCTCCAGAGGCTGGTCTTGACATCCTCGAACGCCACACGCTGCCAACTGATGGTCAGGACAAATCCGAGCCAGATCCAGAATCCGGTCTGGATGCCTCCGAGCACGTCGAGTTCACCAAATCGGAACGACCAGGTGTCAATGACGTGGGCCAGGACGTAGGCCGTCAGGATATTGAAGACCCAGGTGATGGCGTAGGACTTTACCGGATTGAACTGCGCGCGGATCTCCTCTTCGGTTTTCTCCACGAGGGCCATCCAGTGTTTGCCGAACAGGGGTCCGTACCAGAGGGCTCCTAGAACCATGGGGACGAGGCTGGCCACGAGGACCGCCCAGTAATTGATTTCGTACATCGGATTGGCGGGTTGGTGTGACGGATGTCAGGCAAATGATCGCGTGTGGGCAGCACTCCCGCAATGAGGCCCGCAGGTTCGCCCCTAATCCTGACTCTCTGGACCCGCCATGGCATCTTCCGGCGGTTGGCCGAAGTGGTCCAGGATCTTCTGGTTGAACTCGGCCTCCGTGATGCCCGAGAGGACACCCTTGCAGATGTTGCCCACATGCGGCGGGAAATCGGCCTTCAGGATCCAGCGCAGGTAGCTCTCCTCGCGGTCCTTGACTTCGAACACGGGTCTTCCGTTGTATTTGCCGAAGCCGAAAACCACTTCGCCGGCCGACCATGAGAAGTGATTGGTCGGCCCCACCCAGTATTCCTTTTCCGGGTTGGTCATGCGGGCAAGTTCTTCCCAGGTGGTTTCCTCGAGGTTGAACGTGCGACGCAGGCCCCGCAGGACTTCCACGGCGGCCTGCACGTCAGCCTCGGCAGAGTGGGCGTTCTCCAATTCCCCGCCGACGAAACGGCGGTAGGCATCCGACAGGCTGCGCGGCTCCAGCACCTGCCAGATGCGGAACGGGTCCACTACCAGCCGGGACGTCAGGTCGATGGTTCGCCCGATCCGCTCGAATTCCTTTTCCACGCAGCGGATGTCAAAGCGGACATTGTACCCTACAATGACGTCGGCCCGGGCCAGGAAGGCCTCGACCTCATCGGCTTTCTCAGCGAATCGGGGCTTGTCGGCCACGTCGGCCATGGAGATGCCGTGTACCGCCTCGGCGCCCTTGGCGATGGGCACGTCCGGTTTGAAGAGCTGGTAGTATGTTTCTTCCCTTCCACCTTCGTAGAGGCACATGGACAGTTCGACAATCTGGTCCGTATCCGGATTGCGTCCTGTGGTCTCGACATCGAAGGCGATCATTATTTTGCTCATGGCATCATTACGGCAGTTTCACGTGGGGCAGGGGAGGCGAAGACCATTGGATTGACAATCTAAACCTGGGCAGTGACACTCTGGTGTCACACCCCTGGTTCGATATTGGCAATCGTTCGTCGACACCTCCCTTCCAATCTACAATCCCATTCCCGAGCATCCTTCATATCTGATCCGCCGGCTGACGGAGATCCTGGAATCCCAGCGGGATTCGTCCGGGCTGAAAATGATCGTGGCGCCCGCTGCGCAGACGGCGCTGGCTCTGCAGATGGCGGCGGCCCGCGAGGGCACGGGCCTGGTCAACGTGGAAACGGTCTCCGTCAACGGGGTGGCGCTACATGTGTGGCGCAGCATGCACCCTGCGTCGGCGGCGCGACTGGTTTCGCAGGAGGTCATGACGCTCGTGCTGGCCCACGCGCTGGAGCAGAGCCGGTTGTCGGAGGCTGATCTGCTGCGGACGTCCCTGCCAGCCCTGGCCCGGGCCATCGCATCGGATCGCATGGCCGGGCGAACCGCGGAGTGGGCCGCCACGCAGGCCCGTTCGGCCAGCCAGCGGGTCTACGCGTCCCTTTTTGAAGCCTACGAGGCCTACCTGCTGGCAGAAGGCCGACTCGACCTTGCCGACGTCCATCGCGAGGCCCTGGCCTCCCTGGGTCAGTTCGGCCAGGAGCGGGCGCTGGATCTGCTCCTGCTGTGTTCGGATGCCGAACTGTTGCCCGTTCAGGAGCAGTTGATGCGGGGGTTGGCTTCGCGGGCCCGTCGGGCGGTGCTGTTGCCCGCCTTCCGGCCCGATCCTCAGCGGCATCCCTGCACCGCCGGGGTGCTGTTCACGGACTGGGAAGGGGCCGAGGTGCAGCCGCCCGATCCACCGGTTGGAGGACGGGTCCTGCAGGCAGCCAGCCGAAGGGAGGAGGTATGGCTGGTGCTTCAGGATATCCTGGAGCGGCAGATTCCCTTCGACGATGTCGAATTGGCATCAACGTCCCCGGAGACGTATGTGCCCTTGATCTCGGCGGCGTGCGAGCGGCTTCAGGTTCCGACCACCCTGCGTCAGCCGGCCGATTCGGAACCCGCCTGGCGTCGGGCGGCACTGTCGCGGTATCTGCGCTGGATCGCATCAGGATACGATGCCATGCACCTGGCGGACCTCCTGCGCCTGGATCATGTCCGGGTCCCGCCCGAAGGGCCGTCGGCAGCCACACTGGCACGGATGCTGGATCATTTCCGGCTGCGCCCGGCCCACCTGTCCAGGCCCGAGCTCATCGATGCCATCCGGGAAGGCGCTGGACGCCATCGGATTCCGGTCCGCGAGGCACTGGCGTTGGTGGATTGGCTGCATGGATTCCGGACCTGGGCACCCGACGCCAACCTCCCGCCTGCGCGGTACGCCCGCATGATATCCGGATGCCTGGCAGCCCTGTTTCCGGATGCGCCGGGTCAGGAGGAAGAGCAGGAGTACCTGGACCGACTGCTTGAACCCCTCAAGGCGCGGGGACTGCGGCCAGTGGATGTTCGCCTCTTGGCCGAGGGGCTGTTGGAGCGGATGCTCGTGCCCACGGAAACCGGACGGGACACGGGAAACGGGATCCACGTGGTGCCGCTTCAGCTTGCCGGAGCCGGATCCCGGCGATATGTCTGGGTTCTGGGATTGGACGACCAGGCGGCAGCGGGTTCTCCCCCTGACGGGTCGCGGCATCCGATGGGCCTGGAAACGGCCCTACCGGAAGGATTCGGAAACGGCCTTTCCGTCCGGGAGCGGGTGGCGGACCTGGCGGCCCGTATCCGGGACGGTCTCACCCTCTGCGTTCCGGCGTGGGACGTTTCCGCCTCGAGGGCGCTCTTTCCGAGCAGTGCGTTGGTAGAGCGCGTCCAGCTCGAGAAGATCCGCCCCTTGCGCAGGCATCAGGGACTTGACGCTGCAGACGCGTTTCGCAGGAATCCCTGGTCCGCTGACGCCGCGTTTCCGGATGCCCGGAATGGACTCGAGGGCATGGCGCTGCGCCACGCACCCTTCTGGACGGACCACGACGGCCGGGTGGGCGCCGGGCCCTCCGATCACGGATCGCCCGTTGCCCTTCGGATGTCCCCTTCCCGGGTGGAAACGTTCCTGGCCTGTCCCTATCGGTATTTCCTGTCCCACGTGCTGGGTCTCGATCCGGAAGATCGGGTCGGGGAGGAGTGGATCGACGCGGCAGCCGAAGGAAATATCCTGCACGACCTTTTCGAGCAGCACACCAGGCAGCGCATAGCCGGTGAGGCCGGCATCGATGCGGCTGAAGAAGAACGGATGCTTGAGGCCCTCCGGAGCGCCCTGGCCCGACAGGTCATCCGGTCGGGTGAAGCCGCGGATCCCCTCATTGCGTCCCGGGTCCGGATGCTTTCGCACGCAGTCCGGCAGTATTTCCAGCGGGAGCGACAACTTGAAGGTGAACGCAGACCCGTGCATGCCGAATACTCTTTTTCCGACCATCCGGATGCCGATGCGCCGGAGGTGAGGTACCGCAACGAGCGGGGCGAGCTGGTGCTTACCGGCCGGATCGACCGGATCGACGCATTGCACGATGGCAGGTGGGTCATCGTGGATTACAAGAGTGGCAAACCGGAAGCGTTCCTGCCCGAGGATCTGGCCAAGCTGGACGGTAAGCTGCAGTGGGCCCTCTATGCCTGGGCAGCATCGCGGGCTGCCGGAAAGGAAGTGGCTTCCTCCGAGTACGTGTTCACGTCACGGATGGGCGCGGGTTGGGTCAGCCGCATTGCTGCGCCGGCGGAGGCCCAGGTGTCCCCGCTCCTTGACCAGGTGCTGGAGCGCGCTCTCACGGGTCATTTCATCCCGGCACCTCAGAAGGAGGGAACCTGCACCTGGTGTGATTTCAAGGCTGTCTGCGGGGATCTCGACGCCCGACGGCAAGCCATACTTGACAAGTTTGCGACGGATGATCCGTCTCTTACCGAGGTCTACGAAGGGTGGGCATTCCGCACTCAGGCCATGAAGAAGTAGAGGGTGCCCATGGAACGCAACAGCAAGCAGGCTGAAAAGAAACCCGCTCCGGACGAGTCGGCCCGTCGGATCATCCGAGGCCACGCTGATCTGGTGTTTCCGGTGTCGGCGGATCCGGATCTGGATCTGGATTCGAACATGATCATTTCGGCCGGCGCTGGATCCGGCAAGACCACCGCCCTCATCGAGCGGCTCGTGGCGTTGATCCGCGCGGGTCGGCGTCCGGAGGAGCTGGTGGCCATTACATTTACCCGTAAGGCGGCCGGAGAATTGCAGGAACGATTCTTTTCCGGGCTGCTCGGGACCCGGGAAACCCTCCGAAAGCGGGTTCTGGAGGAGGGAGGCGCATGGGAGGAGGAGCTCGAGCGGGTGGAATCGGCGCTTCAGCGCAGCGAAGAAACGTTCATCGGTACGATCCACTCCTTCTGTGCGTTGATCCTGCGTCGCTTTTCCGTGGCGGCCGGTATTCCGCCCGACTTCCGTCAGGTGGAAGAAGCCGACGAACTGACCCTGCGGCAAGCCTTCTGGCGTTCTGCCCTGGCGCGAAAGGACGGGAATCCAACCCTGGAGCTGCTCCGGGATGCCGAAATTCCCGATGAAGCGCTCCATGCGCTCTTTTCGCTGTGTGTGGAGCAGGAAGGCGTGGACTTTCCCCTGTCGGGCGTGGACGCCCCCGATTTTGCTGCCCATGTGGATCCATTTCTTCCCGTCCTGCACCGGCTGGCCGCCCGGCTGCCGCACACCGGCAAGCCGGATGAGTTCATGCTGGCCGTCCAGCGGGCGGCTCTTTCCATGGCGCATGGTCTGCCGACGACGGATGCGCAGCGGGGGCACGTCATGGATCTGTTCCTGGCAGGGGTCAAAAGATCGCAGGACTGTACCCTTCGCCTTAAGGTTACTTATTGGGGGGGCAAGGGCGAACCCCTACGTACGCTTGCTGACAATCTGAACAAGGGGTGC
>JAQCDI010000112.1 GCA_027620595.1 Bacteroidota bacterium
AGGAGCCACACGAGCTGGAGGAGGTAGCTCTACATCTTCAGGATGTTCACTTGGAGGTAGTGTGCCCCGTCAGGCGGCGCGCGTAGCACGCACGCCCTTGCGAAGGCCCGCCATCGAATCCTGCCCAACGCGACCCGACCCGGACCCTTTGGGGTCCACCAGCACATCATGCAGGAGTCGGGCGTACGCCATCCGTTCTGCCGATCCGATCGTGTCCGCATCCATGATCCCCATGAAGCGCTGCCAAATCGGCTCGTCGATCCCGCCGGTCACATAGTGGGCCAGCAAGGCAAAGAGCGGGGATTGGGCACGGGGAGTCTGTGCGTTCGTTTTCATCTCGGTTCCGGTTGGGCCCGGGAAGCCGGTAGATGTGCACCCGCTTTCCGGAGAAGTGAGACAGGATGTCGAATGAACTGCCCGGAGAAGGACAACAACCGGGCCCATTCTTCCCCGAAGACACCCTGGTCCCCAACGGCGTAACCCACCACAGAACGGTTCGCCCGAAAAAGGCACTTCAGAAGGCATTTTCACACGATCGGGATATCCGGGAGTCGGATCAGATCGATCGGTCCACCTTGTCCGGATCTTGCGGATACGACCGGAGGGGTGGGCAACCTGCCTGGTACAGTGTGCACAAATCTGGACAACCGGGTCAGGCAGATACCGGCACCGGACCCATCTCGAACCAGTCGGAGACGTCCACGCCGTCCGAGCCGCGCTTGCAGGAGTACTCGTTGGTGTGGGGATCGTAGTCGTAGTCAGCGGCCCAGTCATGGACGTGGACGGCAATCTCTTCCAGCGCCGAAAGGATGGTATCCAGCTCGGCATCGGTCATGGTCGGATGCAGCGAGAGCCGTACCCAGCCGGGCTTGTTGGCCAGGTAGCCTTCACTGATCTGGTCGGTGATAGACTTCGAGTGCTCACGATCCACGTGCAACAGATAATGTCCGTACGTGCCGGCGCACGAGCACCCTCCGCGGGTCTGGATGCCGTAGCGATCGTTGAGCAGCTTCACGATCAGGTTGTAGTGAACGTCCTCGATGTAGAAGGAGATCACGCCGAGCCGGTGTTCGAGATGGTCCGCCAGGATGCGCATGCCGGGAATGGCCCGCATGCGCGGAAACGCCTGCTGCAGGAGTTCGTGTTCGCGCGCCACGATGGCCTCGGTACCCATCTCCTCCTTGAGCCGGATGGCCAGCGCGGCCCGGATGACCTGCAGAAAAGCAGGCGTCCCCCCGTCCTCGCGGTCCTCCAGGTCCTCCACGAAGCGGTGCTCGCCCCACGGGTTGGTCCACTCCACCGTTCCCCCTCCGGGATGATCCGGCACCCGGTTCTTGTCCAGTTCGGCGTTGATGACCATGATGCCGCTCGATCCTGGCCCACCCAGGAATTTGTGCGGCGAGAAGAAGACCGCATCCAGACGGGCCAGCTCGTCCTCGGGATGCATGTCGATGTCCTCGTAGGGGGCGTTGGCTGCAAAGTCCACGAAGCACCACCCGCCATGCGCATGCATGATGCGGGACAACTCGTAGTAGGGGGTGTGTACGCCCGTCACGTTGGAGCAGGCAGTAAACGAACCGATCAAGGGTCGCCCCTCATACTTGACGATCTCCCGCTTGAGGTTCTCCACTGCGCACCGCCCATCGTGATCCGGGTCGATCCAGACCAGATCGGCCGTCGACTCCAGCCAGGACGTGTGATTGGAGTGGTGCTCCATGTGGGTAATGAACACCACAGGGCGCTCCGAGTCCGGGATGTCCACATAGGGCTGCAGACGCTCCGGCACGCGAACGCCGATGATGCGCTGCAGCTTGTTGATGACCCCGGTCATGCCCGAACCGGCGGCGATGATGATGTCGTTGGGCCCCGCATTCACGTGCTGCTTGATGATGTTGCGGGCCTGCCGGTAGGCACGGGTCATCGAGGTGCCCGTCACACTGGTCTCGGTGTGGGTGTTACCCACGAATGGACCGAAAACCGAAGCCATTTTCTCTTCGATCGGTCCATACAACCGACCGCTGGCAATCCAATCGGCGTAGATGATCGGCTTCTGACCGAACGGGCCGTGGAACGTCTGATCGATACCAATGATGTTGGTACGGTACGGGGCGAAATACTGCTCCAGAGAAGACATGGCGGATACGGCAGAGGCAAGGAAACGGGGGACGCAGCGTCCCTGAAGGTACGCACTGACCGGGTTCGGGGCAGCCCGGGCTGCCATCGGTCAGGAGCCGGGATCAGGACAGGATGATCTCCTTGCGGAGACGGGCCACCGGTACGCCCAGCTGTTCACGGTACTTCGTCACCGTACGGCGGGCGATGTTGAACCCCTTCTTGTCCAGCATGTCGGCAATGCGCTGATCGGACAAGGGCTTCTTCTTGTCTTCCCCCGAAATGATCCGGTCGATGAGGGCCTTGACCTCCTTGTTAGAGACTTCTTCACCCGAATCGGTGGAGAGGCCTTCCGAGAAGAAGTGCTTCAGCTCATAGACACCGAATTCGGTCTGCACGTACTTGCCATTGACCACGCGGGAAATCGTGGAAATGTCCATGCCGATCTTCTCGGCGATGTCCTTGAGGATCATCGGCTTCAGATTGCCTTCGCCCTCGCGGAAGAAATCTTCCTGCTGCTCAACGATGGCGTGCATGACGGAGAGCATGGTCTGCCGACGCTGATTGATCGAATTGATGAACCAGCGGGCCGACTCGAACTTGGAGCGCAGGAATTGCTGCGTCTCCGAGTCGTAGGAATCCCGTCCCTTCTTCTTGTCGGCCACCACCTTTTCAAGCATGTGCTGGTAGTGCCGGGACACCCGGAGTTCGGGCGTATTGCCCGAGTTGAGGGTAATCACGAAGTCCTCGTCCTCCACACGGACGGTGAAATCCGGGGTGATATAGTTTTCCGAAGCGGTGAACTCGCCTTCGCCCGGCTTGGGGTTGAGCCGCGTGATGAGCTCGAAGGCGTCCTTGAGTTCATGATCCTCCACATCGAGGCGCTTCATGATCTGGTCGAAATGCTTCATCGTGAATGCCTTGTAGGCATACGTCAGCATGTCGATGGCCACATCCCGTCCCGGGACTCCCTCCGGCAGCATGTCCAGCTGCACGAGAAGGCACTCACGCAGGTCCCGGGCGGCCACTCCGACGGGGTCCAGCCGCTGGATCCGGTAGAGCATCTGCTCCACCTGTTCCTCGGAGAGCATGATGCCCTGGTTGAAGGCTACATCATCCACGATGGACTCAAGGGGCCGGCGCAGATAGCCGTCCTCATCGATGGAGCCGATGATCTGCTCGGCAATGAACATGTCATCCTCCGACAGGTGGAGAAAGGAGAGCTGGTCCCTGAGGGATTCGACCATGCTGCTGATGGAAGCCAGGGGCGTTTCGCGCTGGTCCTCCTCTGCACTGTGGTCCACAGCGGCCTTGTAGCCGTACAGGTCGTCCTCGGTGTCAAGGAATTCCTCCCAATCGTAGTCCTCGTCGCTCTGCTCCTTCTCGGGTTCGAGCACATCATCGAACTGGTCGTCTTCACTCTGTTCGTCGAGGGTCTCAAGTTCCTCGAGTTCGTCTTCCCCCTCTTCCAGAAGCGGGTTGATCTCGAGTTCCTGCTTGATGCGCTGCTCGAGCGCCAACGTGGGCAGCTGCAGCAGCTTGATGTACTGGATCTGCTGGGGAGAGAGCCGCTGTTGGAGGGACTGTCGTTGGGAAAGATTAAGCATGGCTCAGCCCTTCCCCCCTTCCGGTTCGATCTGCGCACCGATGATCTCGCGTCGTTCGCGCACCATGAGCAGGAACTGGTTGTACCAGTCCTCGCCGTACTTGCGCTTGAGCGGGCGCTCCAGCATTTCGGCCAGACCAATGCCGTTCCGATTACCGTGCTTCCGTCCGGGGGCACAGATGTCGATCCGTTCGTAGTTCAGGGCCTCGAACTCACCCAACTGCCGGACCCGGATCGGGTACAGGTGGCAGGAAATGGGCTTCTCGAAGGACACCTTGCCCTGATGATAGGCCTCCTGGATGGCGCATTTGGCTACCGGGCCGTCGTAACGGACAAACACGCACTCGGCTTCGCCGACGCATGTCGTGGCATAATGTCCGGGAGCCAGCTCTTCCCAGACCCCTTCTTTCTCGATGACCTTCAGCGCATCCGGTCGCAGTCTGTGGCGAACCGCATCAAGGACCGACTCCACTTCGGACAACTCGGATTCCTCCAATGGAGCTCCTGCGGCACCCTGCACACAGCAGGCGCCGAGACACGCGGAGAGGTTGCAGCTGAAGGCCGCTTCCACCACGTCATCCGATATGAGTACATCGTCTACCACAAACATGATGCCGCATTCTATCGCCAAACGGCGAAATTTCCAATATTGACAGTATCGGTGGCTGGGGCAGGTCTTAAGAAATTGTACTGGTCAAGGTTTCAAAATGTTGGGCGCCTTGCGGTTACGGATCCACAAAACCTGGCATCGGCGAGCAGCAGGAATCGGGCCGCTTTTTTTGGCGAACCCGGGGGCAATCGCGCCGTCAAACCGCTACCTTGCACCGCTCGGACCCACGCCCCAGCCGCCTCCATGATTGAACGTTCCGGCCAGTTCACCCCCCGCCAGTCGGGAAACGATGAGGACTTCGAAAAAGCCCTGCGACCCAAATCGCTGGACGACTTCATCGGGCAGAACCAGATCAAGGAGAACCTGAGCGTCTTCATGACGGCCGCGCGCCGTCGGGGCGAATGCCTGGACCATGTGCTGCTATCGGGCCCTCCCGGCCTGGGCAAGACCACCTTGGCCTACATCATTGCCGGGGAGATGGGGGCGCAGATCAAGACCACGTCGGGGCCGGTCCTGGACAAACCCGCATCCATTGCGGGCCTCTTGACCAACCTGAATGAGGGTGACGTCCTCTTCATTGACGAGATCCATCGGCTCTCCCC
Organism: Bacteroidota bacterium; assembly: GCA_027620595.1. Taxonomy (GTDB): domain Bacteria; phylum Bacteroidota; class Rhodothermia; order Rhodothermales; family UBA10348; genus JAAZVD01. Next base: position 4,931 of record JAQCDI010000112.1, read on the forward strand.
GGTGGTTGAGGAGTACCTCTATGCGGCCATGGAGGACTACCACATCGACATCCTGATCGATTCGGGTCCATCGGCGCGCAGCGTCAAGATTGCCCTGCCGCCGTTCACACTGGTAGGGGCCACAACGCGCAAGGGCCTGCTGACGTCGCCGCTGCGCGCCCGTTTCGGTATTGATTTCCGATACGACTACTACCCGGCCTCCACCCTGACGCGCATCGTCGAACGCTCGGCCGGCTTGCTTGACGTACCGCTCCTGCCCGACGGAGCCGTGGAGATTGCGCGGCGTTCCCGCGGAACGCCGCGCATTGCCAACCGCCTGCTCCGGCGCACCCGTGACTTTGCTGAAGTCGAGGGGGATGGACGGATCACCCGGGAAGGGGCCGATAGGGCATTGAATGCACTGAACGTGGATATCGAGGGGCTCGATGACATGGACACGCGCATCCTCATGACCCTCATCGAGAAGTTCAACGGCGGACCCACGGGCCTCTCCAACCTGGCGGTCTCGGTCGGCGAGGACTCCGGAACCATCGAGGAAGTCTACGAGCCCTACCTCATCCAGGAAGGCTACATCGAGCGCACGCCCCGTGGTCGGGTGGCCACGCCCGCGGCCTACAAGCACTTCGGCCTTTCGTCGCCGGGCAAGAACGCCGAGCTGTTCGGCGGCTGATCCGATCCGGGCAATCGTCCCCGAAGCTCAGACCACGCGGCTCTGTCCGTCCACGTTGACCGTGCCCACGACCCGCTCTCCGTCCACCAGGAACAGTGTTCGCTGGGTATTGACCACGACGCATGCGTGATTGGGCACCACGCGGAGGCGTTCCCCCACCGTTACCGGGTGGGATCCGGTGGTCCGGACCCAGCCATGCTCCTCTGACAGGGCATTGATGATCGTATCCGACATGGGCGTCATCGGCTGCCAAGAGGCAAGCAGCTGTCCGTAGCCTTTGGAAGCGTAGGCGCCATCGCTGGTCAGCACCTTCTTGCCGGAATCGAGGAAGAACCGACGGGAGCCGTCGTCATGGTCGTGGGCAGATATGACCGTGGCCAGCACCGTCAAGGACACCGCATCGAGGGGAGCCACCCCCAGGTTGACCTGGGTCATGTCCAGGTAGAGGTAGTTGCCGGGGCGGATTTCGGTGATCCGGAATCCTTCGTGCACGCGGTTGGTGAAGGCCCGGATGGACGGCGTGGACCCGATGCTGATTTCGAGCGAACCGTCGACGGCGGCCCTGACGCCAGCCTCCCGCAGCGCGACGGCAAATTCGAGCATGCGGTCCCGTTCCTGGTTCGACACCCGCTCGAGGGCCTGGGAAAGGCTCTCGTCCTCGGAGTGGGGGCCGTAGTAGGCATGTCCGGCATGGGTAAGGATGCCGACGACCCTGAGGCCTGGCAACCCATCGACCCATGTTGCAAACCGGACAGACTCGGCATGGTCCCAGCGGACGCCGCAACGGCCGTATCCGATGTCGGTCTCTATCAGGACCTCGGCCTTGAGACCGCGGGCATGGAAATAGTCGGACGCCGCCCGCGCTCCGGCTCCGGTATCCACACAGAAACCCATGCGGCATCCGGATTCGGAAAGGGCAATCACCCGTTCCCACTTGTCCTCTCCCACCAGGGCATACGCCAACCGGATGTCCTGGAATCCAGCCGTAGCGAAGACCTCCGCCTCTCCCACCTTTGCCACCGTGAGGCCCCTGGCCCCTCTGGCAACCTGCCTGCGCGCCATGTCGACGGATTTGTGCGTCTTCGTGTGCGGTCGCAGGGCCACCTGCTGGGCCTCGGCGTGCGCCTGCATGGCGTCGAGATTGGCTTCGAGACGACGGACGTCCACCAGGACGGCCGGGGTAGGAAGTTCAGAAAGCAGCATGGCAGATCAGAAAGTGTGGAATCCCATGGTACGAATCCCCCGCCAACCGGACGAGAGCTGGTTCGCCCCTATTCCATCCCGGTCTCAAGCCAACCTTCAGGCCCCTGGATTCCCAGATCAGCCAACTGGACCGTGCGAATGTCGGCATCGCCATCGCGGTGCGTGGTGAAGTAGAGCGTCAAGCCGTCCCGGCTGATCCAGGCCCCGTACTCATATTCGGCCGAATTCACTTCTGGGCCAAGATTGATCGGTTCGCCCCAATCCTCGCCATCCTTGAAGGAAATCCAGAGGTCGTCCCCGCCGAATCCTGCAGGATCGTCCGTCCGGGAGAAGATCAGATAGCGCATGGCCGGATCGGCAAACACGTCGGACTCGGAATACTCGCTGTTGACCCGGTCGGAGAGATGGGTCACATCGTAACCTTCGATGCCCAACTCGGCCCGATACAGGTCGGAACGACCCTTTCCGCCTTCCCGATCAGAGGAAAAGAAGACGGAAGCGTCCCCGGCCACGCTGCCGTGGAAATCGTTTCCGTCCGAGTTGAGGGAGGTGAGTGGATCGGGTTCGGTCCAGCCCACACCGTCATGCATGCCGATCCAAAGGTTGACGTCGCCGGCTTCGGTTTCGCCGGGCAACGGCCGGTCGGAAGAAAACAACATCGCATCAAGACCCGGATAGAAGCGGGCGCCACGGTCATTGTACGTGCCGGAAAACGGCAGCACAGCCGCTTCCGACCACCCCTCCTCGGTCAGCTCCATGCCCCACAGTTCATGGTCGGTCCAGCCTTCGGCGTGGCGCCCCCAGACGATGACATTGTCCCCGTTGCTTCGGGAGTACCACGATTCTCCCTGGTCCGTGACCAACGCTGGCGGCAGGCCATAGGGCGTGTCCTCGGATTCCTGCGCCGGTGCACATCCCGACGCTACAATGAACAGAAAAAGCAGGAAAGGGATCGGTTTCATGGCTTTGATCGAAGGGCTGGTTCGTCAGAATCCCTCCAAACCCGCGAAACGGCAAAGGGATTCCAGGAAACGGCGCCTGCCTCCATCCTGAGGATGCCTCGATTGAATCGTGGTTGGCCCC
>JAQCDI010000113.1 GCA_027620595.1 Bacteroidota bacterium
GACGTTTCCAGGACGCCGAACAGACACGCGCCTCTGCGTTCCGCCCGCCGGCATCAGGAATCCTGAACGCGCCAGCCGCGAGCGTACCGTCCTGCCCAACGCCTCCTGTCTTCTTCGGAATCCGCGAAACCTGGAGCTGCAGCCAGGCCAGACGGGTTCCATCCGGACTCCAGGCAAAGGCGCTCCGGGTTCCGAACGCTTCTTCCGTGACCCCGTACGAGGTGCCGTTCATGATCCCGTCTTCCTGACCGGCGTCCGTCACACGAACGGTTTCTTCCGAGGCCAGGTCGAAAACGAAGAGATCCCGGCCACGGACGAAGGCCACGGAGTGGCTTTGTGGAGAGAACGCGGCGAACTGTTCCGGAGCCTGGTCGGGTGGAGACAGCGCCAGAACCCGGCGTGTCCGCAGATCGAACACATGATATCTCCCCTCTTTTCCGGCCCTATCCTCCGGCCCACTCGAGGACAAGAGCAGCAGCCATCGGCCATCGGGCGAGGGTTCGACCGATTCGACCTTGATCGTGCGACCACTGTGCGGAGCCTTGAGCAGGTGGCTTCCCACCACCTGTTTCTGCCGACCCGTGATCAGATCCCGTACCACGATATCGGGGGCCGCTCCGGGGAGGGAGCCGTCCTCATGGACCAGGAACCATTGCCTGGGGCCCTCACGATCCCACACCCCCGCCTCGAAGAACCGACCGGCATAGATCCCGCGGCGGTGGATGGCTTCCAGCGTGAAGTCCGGGTTTCCAGGCGGCGACGCCGGCTGTCGGGCATGCGCCGGCGGTCCCGGCCACACGGACAGCGCCGCAGCGGCTGCCAGCAGGGCCATGACATGGAAAACGGTCATGCCGCGTCGATGTGGTCTCCGGTGTGCGTGCAGATGCGTGTCCGATGCGAGTTCCGATCTGCCAATGTAGGCGCGTGGCCATGCAAATTCCCGGCCTCCGTCCCGGGGTCTTGACCATCGCCATTTCGGGCAGCCACAGCGAGCTTTGCCGGAGGGCAGACAGGCCCTAGATTGCGGACCCGAAGGTCTGCCTCCAACTGTATGTCCCCGACCGACCCCTCCTCCCTTGCCATCACGCGGGCGTTCGTGCATGCCGATCGGCTGCGCGCCAACCTGGCCGACATCCGGCGCCAGGCTGGCAACCTGCCCGTCCTGGGCGTGGTCAAAGCCGACGCCTACGGCCACGGAGCGCTTGATGTGGTCAGGATCCTGAAAGGAGAGGGCGTTTCGCGGTTCGGGGTGGCCACCCTGGCCGAAGCGTTGCAGCTTCGCCGTGGCGGCGTCGAGGATGCCATCATGGTGTTTGCACCCCTGGCCGCAGACGGTGTGGAAGCGGCAACCGATGGATGCCTTGACGTGGTCGTAGACAGCCCGGAAAGCCTGGATGCCGCTTCGCGCACGCGGGGCCGGCTGCGCTGCCACCTGAAAGTGGACACGGGCATGGGAAGACTCGGGCGAACCCCGGAGGCATCGGTATCGCTGTTGCGCGCCCTCGAAGCCCACCCGTCGCTGGATCTGGGTTCGATCTGGACCCACTTCGCCCGGGCAGACGAACCCGATTCGGATTTCACGGATCGACAGCTGGACCGCTTCGAAGCGTTCATTGACGGTATCGGCGGCGCTCCCCTGCCGTTGCACGTCGCGGCGAGCGCCGCCGTCTATGCCCACCCACGCGCGGTCGACCCGTCCCGCTACGCCATGGTGCGCGTCGGCATTGCCCTCTACGGCCTGCTGGACCTGCCGGGCGGACCCCCTGCGGGGCTCCGCCCCGTGATGGAGTTCGTCTCGCGGATCACCCATCTGAAAAAGGTCCCCGAGGGCACACCGATTTCCTACGGCGGGCGCTGGTCGGCCCGACAGGATACCTGGATTGCCACGATCGGCGCCGGATATGCTGACGGGGTATCGCGTCATCTCTCGAACCGCGGCGCCGTCCGGATAGGCGGGCACATCTGCCCCATCGTCGGAACCGTGTGCATGGACATGTTCATGGTGGACCTTGGCCCCGATCCCGCTGGCGCGGCCGTCGGCGACCCGGTCCACCTTTTCGGCGCGGACCACCCCACGGCCTTCGACGTGGCCCGATGGTCGGAATCCATTACCTACGCGGCAGTCTGCGGCGTATCAGCCCGGGTACCCCGCTCCACCCTTTTATGAACGGCAGGTGGCGCATCGGCCTTTGGTGTCGTAACCTTTCGGACGACCTGGTAACGATTCAGGTTGTGAATCCACTGTAGTATATTCGAGCCGCGTCGCGGGGGGTCGGGAACCCCTGCACCGCGCCCCGCCCTCCCGCATCTACGCAATCCCAACGCTGTTGCCATGGCAAGTACGTTCGATCCCTCCCAGCTGCACATCCTCCTTGTAGACGACGAAGAAGATGTCGTCGAGGTGGTTTCCCACTTCCTTGAGCAGGAAGGATTCAACGTCCACAAAGCCTTCTCCGGCAACGAAGCCCTCGAGAAAGCCACGCCGGATATCGACCTGATCGTCCTGGACATCATGCTTCCCGAGATGGACGGTTATGAGATCTGCCGCCGTCTGCGCGGCCGGGTCGAGACCGAAACGATTCCGATCGTGTTCCTGTCGGCCAAAGGCGAGGAGGACGACCAGATCAAGGGCCTCATGCTGGGCGCAGATGCCTATCTGACCAAGCCGGTTTCCCCGCAGGTCATTGTGGCCCACGTAAAAGCGGTCCTTCGTCGCAGCGGCATCGAAGAAAGCCGAACGCTTCAGGTCAAGAACCTGACCATCTACGAGGACGAATACCGCGCCTCGTTGGATGGCAAGGATCTGGGTCTGACGCTCACGGAATTCGAGCTCGTGCGCTACCTGGTGCGGCACCCCCGCAAAGCGTTTACCCGCCAACAGCTGCTGGAGACCATCTGGAAAGACGCCATGATGGTCACCGAGCGGACCGTCGACGCGCACATCAAGAACCTCCGCGAGAAACTGGGCTCCTTTGCCCAGCACATCCAGACTGTTCGTGGCGTAGGCTATCGCTTTGTAGAGGAAGGCTCCACCGAGGACGCCTGAGTCCCAGAACGTCCCTCCCGGGGCACCCGTCCCATGTTTGAACGGATCGTCGAGCGCATATTTCCCAGCCGCGCCACGACGCAGACGTGGATGATCCTGACGCTCCTGTTGGTGGTCGGCATTGCCGTGGCCGCCGTGGGGCTCTACATCACGTTCGTGCTTCGCAGCGAGGTCCAGATAGCCTACCAGCAGACCATGCTGCAGCAGACCGTGCGCGTGGCCGAACTGGTGGAGGCTGAACAGGACCCGGCCCGTCGATTGGCGCTGGTCGAGACCATGACACTTTTCGGCGAGCTGCGGATCTCCATCCTGCAGGGAGGGCGTGTCCTGGACGTGGATCGTGGCGCGCCTGTGCGGGAAGGCACCCTGGATCGACACCCGGAAATGCGCTTTGCCGACGGGGTGGAAGTCAACCATGCCCGGCGAAAGGAAGACGGCAAGTTGGTTTTCTACACGGCCGTCAAACGGGAGGCATCGGGAATGATCGTGCGCGTGGCCCAACCCCGTCCCATACTCTTCGGCCTGATCGGCAGACTGCAGTTCACCCTCATCGTGGCCATGGTGATGGCCTTGCTCCTGGCCGTGTTCGGCAGTTGGATTGCTGCCCAGCGCGTCACCGAGCCGCTGGTGGCCATCCGCAACTCGGCCAAAGCCATTTCCGAGGGCAAGCTGGACGAGGAGATCTATGTGGATTCACGGGCTGCCGAATTCCAGGACCTGGCCAAGAGCCTGAACCTGATGTCGGACACCTTCAAGGAGAAGATCGACGAACTGCAGAAGATGGCCGCGCTGCAGAACGAATTCATCGGCAACGTTTCCCACGAAGTCCGGAATCCCATTTTTGCCGTGGGCGGCTACCTCGAAGCCCTGGCCTCGGGCAGCCTGACGGAAGACAAGCGCAAGTTCTACGCGGAGAAGGGGCTGACCAACCTCGAGCGGCTGAACAACCTGTTCTCGGACCTGATCGAGATTGCCCGTCTCGAGTACCGCGAGGACCTGATCAAGCCCACCACGTTCGAGCTGAGCGAACTGCTCGACGAAGTCCATGATATCGAAACGGCCAAGGCGGCCGAGAAGGGCCTCGAACTGATCGTCGAGAATCCGGTGGCACATGTGCGAGCGGACCGTGCCCGAATCCGGCAGGTCCTCATCAACCTGACCGACAATGCCATCGCCTACTCCGACGAAGGCACCGTCCGTTGCCGCTACCGCCGGCACCTCGACAAAGTGCGTATCGAGGTGGTGGATACCGGAAAAGGCATCCCGGAGGAACACCTCGAACGGATTTTTGAACGGTTCCATCGCGTGGACCCGGATCGCTCACGCAAGAGCGGGGGTACGGGACTGGGACTGAGCATTGTCAAGCAGATCCTGGCTGCCCACGGAGAGAACATCCACGTGGAAAGCACGATGGGGCGCGGCACGCGGTTCTGGTTCGAACTGCCGTACGAAGAGACGGCGCGGCCCACCCAAACCCTTGCGTGAATCGGATAAGGGAGGTACTGAAAGCCCTTTTACAAGCTTCTGAGGCCGTTTAACGGTGTTATTTCTTGCGGCCAACTTCACGTTTGTTTGGCCGGCGTCTGCAAACATTTTCGTATCCTTCGCCGTAGCACAGGCTGCTTCCACCGCCCCCAACCCCGGTACCCATGGCCAGAACGTCGAAATCCAGGAATGTGACCCCTGCCGGAGACGGCGCGAGCCCCGATGTTGAATTGGATGCCACGACGATGCGAACCATGCAGACGGATGGGGACTTCGATGTGGTGAAAGTCGGCCCGGCCGATTTCGATGCCGGCGAACTGCTGGACATCTACCGCAAGATGCTCACATCCAGACGCCTGGACGAGAAGATGCTCACGCTCCTCAAACAGGGCAAAGGCTTCTTCCACATCGGGTGTGCCGGTCACGAGGCCACACAGGCCGCCATTGGCAAGCTGAGCCGCGCCGGTGAGGACTGGTTCAGCATGTACTACCGGGACATGATGATGTATCTCATGCTCGGCGGCACGGAAGAGGAGGTCCTCCTCCATCACCTGGCCAAAGCGGACGACCCGAACTCGGGCGGCCGCCAGATGTCCGAACACTTCGGCAATCGGGAGCGCAACATCCTTACGATTTCGTCTTCTGTCGGCGCGCAGTTCATGCCCGCCGTTGGCGCCGCCATGGCGCTGCAGCGGGACGGAAAGGACGCCTATGTCTACTGCTCCTGTGGTGATGGGGCCACGTCCCAGGGCGACTTCCACGAAGCCCTCAACTGGGCGGCCCGTGCGGCAGCTCCAGTGCTCTTCGTCGTCCAGGACAACGGATATGCCATCTCCGTCCCGGTCAAGGACCAGACGGCAGGAGGCTCCGCCTACAAACTGGCGCGCGGCTACGAAGGCGTGGCACGCATCAAGGTGGACGGGACGGACTTTTTTGAGCCCTATGCCGCCGCCAAGGCCGCCATTGACCACATCCGCGCAGGGAAAGGCCCCGTCTGCCTCGTGGCCGATCTGGTGCGCCTCCTGCCCCACTCCTCCTCGGACAACCACGCCAAGTACCGCACGCCCGAGGAACTGGAAGCCGAGCAGCGCGAGGATCCCATCACGCTGATGGAGAATCGCTTGATCGAGGCCGGCCTGTTGACCCGCAAGGACATTGAGCGCACCCGCAAGGAGGTCCAGGTGTCTGTGGACCAAGCCGCGAAGTGGGCCGACCAGCAGCCCGATCCGGACGCTTCGACGGCCACGCAACATGTCCTCTTCGAGGGCGACCTCGGACTCGAGTACGAGAAGACCGAGCCGTCGGGCGAACCCATCGTGATGGTGGATGCCATCAACCATGCCCTCCATGAGGAAATGGAGCGCAACGACCGGGTCATCGTCTATGGCGAGGATGTCGCTGGCGGCAAGGGTGGTGTATTCACCGCCACCCGGGATTTGACTGCGGCATTCGGCCCCGATCGATGCTTCAACTCGCCGCTGGCCGAAGCCTCCATCATCGGCACCGCCGTCGGATTCGCCTCGGCCGGCTTCAAACCCGTCGTGGAGATCCAGTTCGGGGACTACATCTGGCCGGCCATGCAGCACCTGCGAAACCAGGTGGCCTCCTACCGATACCGCTCCAACGGGGATTGGGGCTGCCCGATGGTCATCCGCGTTCCCGTCGGTGGCTACATCCACGGCGGACTCTGCCACTCGCAGAACATCGAAGCCTTCTTTGCCCACATGCCGGGCTTCCAGATCGTCATGCCCTCTACAGCAGCGGACGCCAAGGGATTGCTCAAGGCGGCCATCCGGATGGAAGACCCTGTCCTCTTCATGGAGCACAAGGCGCTCTATCGGTCGGCCGCAGCCCGAAGCCCCGAGCCCGACAAGGACTACCTGGTCCCGTTCGGCAAAGCCCGCATGGTCCGTGAAGGCACGGATCTCACCATCGTGACCTACGGCATGATGGTGCACAAATCGGTGGCCGTGGCCCGTGCGCTGGACAAAGAGGGCATTTCGGTGGAGATCATCGACCTGCGCTCCCTCCTTCCCGTGGACATGGACACAGTGCTGGCATCGGTCACGAAAACCAGCCGCGCCCTGGTTGTGTACGAGGACCACGAATTCCTGGGCTACGGTTCGGAACTGGCCGCCCAGATTGCGGACAAGTGCTTCGAGCACCTCGACGCCCCGGTGCGGCGCCTGGCCGGCAAGTTTGCCCCCATCGCCTTCGCAGATCCGCTCGAACGGGCCCTCCTGCCCCAGGATGAGGACATCCTCCAAGCCGTCCGGGACGTCCTGGACTACTGAGCGCTTTGCCCTTTTGCTGTCCCTCCGCGGCCACCTGGCGGGTTTGCATTACGGGTGAACCGCCTTCTGAACGCCCTGCATTCCAGGCCGTCTAGGCCTTCGAGAGGGCCTGATCCAGATCCTGGATCAGGTCCTTTTCGGTTTCTATGCCCACCGACAAGCGGATCAGGGCATCGTGCAGACCGGCGGCCCGGCGCTCTTCGGCCGGAATGGAAGCGTGCGTCATCGTTGCCGGATGGTTCATCAGGCTCTCCACCCCACCCAGGCTCTCGGCCAGCGTGAAGACGCGCGTCCCGGACAGCACCCGGTAGGCGGTCTCGATCCGGTCGTCGGCCAAAAGGAAGGAGACCATGCCACCGAATCCGCTCATCTGACGGCGGGCCAGGTCATGGCCCGGGGAGGAAGGCAGTCCGGGATAGTACACATGCGCCACTTTGGGATGGGCCTCCAGGAATTCGGCCACGGCCAGCGCGTTGCGGCAGTGCCGTTCCATGCGCACATCAAGGGTTTTGGTCCCGCGCAGGGTCAGGAAGCAATCCATCGGGCCTGGTACGGCACCGGCCGCCTTGACCAGGAAACGGAGTTTCTCGTTCCACGCATCGCTGTTCGTACAGACGGCTCCTCCGATCACGTCGGAGTGCCCACCCAGGTACTTCGTCGTGGAATGGACCACGAGGTCGGCCCCCAATTCGATGGGCCGTTGCAGGATGGGTGTGGCAAACGTGTTGTCCACCGCCACCGCGATACCCCGGCTGTGGGCCATCGAAGCCAGGGCCTTGATGTCCACGACCCGGATCATCGGGTTGGTAGGGGTTTCGATCCACAACAGTTTCGTCTCGGAACGCAGGGAGGCTTCGACGGTCGGCAAGTCCTGCATGTCCACGAAATCCGATGTGATGCCGAACGGACCGAAGACCTGCCGGAAAAGCCGATATGTGCCACCGTAGAGATCATTGGAAGCCAGTATATGGTCTCCGGGACGCAGACAACGGGCAATGGCATCCGTGGCGGCCACGCCGGACGAGAAGCAGATCCCGTGG
>JAQCDI010000114.1 GCA_027620595.1 Bacteroidota bacterium
GGGTTTTCCTGTTCGAATGTCGACCTGATATCGCTCATGGGGCGTTCGCAGCTCACGGTGGATCCCGTGACCTTTGATCCTTTTGGTAATCCTGTGTCACCCTCCTTCCGCCTGAACGACCTCTGGGGGTGGAAGCATGCCGGGTCCGGGCGCTCTTTTCTTGTCGTGGGCCGCACGGATGGCACGGCGTTCGTGGAAGTGACCGATCCGTTCCATCCTGTTTTCCTGGGAGACCTGTTGTCGAACTTCGTCCGATCCGACGGCAGCCGTAATGTGAGCTGGCGGGACATGAAGGTCTATCAGGACCACGCCTATATCGTAGCCGACGGTGCGCCGGGACACGGCATCCAGGTTTTTGACCTGCGACGACTGCTCAGCGTTGGACAGGCCCCCGTCCGGTTCGATGCGGATCGGGTTTATGACCAAGTCAGCTCGGTGCACAACATCGTCATCAATGAGGCATCCGGGTTTGCCTATGCCGTGGGAAGCCGCAGCGGTGGGACCACGTGCGCCGGTGGATTCCACATGATCGACCTTTCCGATCCCGGTAACCCGACGTTTGCAGGGTGTTATGCCGAAGCAGGCACGTCCCGCAACGGCGGAGGGTACACCCACGATGCACAATGCGTCATCTATGCGGGTCCGGATGATGCCCATCAGGGCCGCGAGATCTGCATCGGCTCCAATGAGGCTTCCATCCTGATCGGAGACGTGACCGACAAGAGCCAGCCCATCACCTTGTCGGTCGGGCAGTACCCGGCAACGGGTTACACACACCAGGGGTGGCTCTCCGAGGATCATCGGTACTATTTCCAGGGAGACGAACTTGATGAGCTGAACGGGCAGGTCCCGACCGTCCGCACCCTTGTCTGGGACCTGCAGGATCTGGACGAACCGCAGATGATCGCAGAGTACCTGGCTCCCCGTCAGGTAGTCGACCACAACATGTATGTGCGCGGAAATCTCCTTTTCCAGAGCCAGTATCGGGATGGTCTGCGGATCCTGGACATTTCGGATCCAGCGTCCCTGACCGAAGTCGGCTTTTTCGACACCCATCCGGTCAACCAGTCCGTTTGGAACGGCTCCTGGAGCAACTATCCGTTTCTCGACGAGAACATGGTCGCCGTTTCCAGCTCCATCGACGGGTTGTTCGTCCTGCAACCCGCTGCGAGCCTGACGACCGAAGTGGTCCGCGCGGAAACCCTGCCTGATCAGGTGGCCTTGCTGTCGGTGTATCCGAATCCGTTCGAGGACCTGGGCCAACTGGAAGTTTCGCTCCGCACGGCCGGGCCGGTACGTATCCAGATCATGGACCTTTTGGGTCGCACCCTCCAGACAGTTTATGAGGGCTCGCTCCAGAGCGGAGAGATCCTTCGTCAACCCCTTTCCGCCAGTGATTGGGCCCCCGGGGTGTACCTCGTGCGCATTGATGGATCTGGATTCACCGCCTCCCGTCGTTTCGTCAAAACCCGTTGACAATCATGTTCCGCTTCGTGGCCGCAATTCGAGTCCTGGCGTTCCTGACGGCGGTGTCGGTCGTAACGCTCCCCCTGTGGGCACAGGATGCCAAGGGTACGGCCGAAGGGCAGGAGGGGGGACAGGATCCTGCCGGAAAGCGGTCCACAGTCCTTTGTGAACTGGGGCAGGCCAACGGGTATTGGTGCTCCAACATGAATCTGGTCTCGTTCCTGCCCAAGTCGGAGCTCGGTGCGGCCACCGGCATCGGTCTGAATGACGCGTGGGGGTGGGTGGACCCTCAAACGGGTCAGCGCTGGGCCCTGGTGGGGCGGGAGGACGGAACCGCATTCGTGGAGATCACCGACCCCGAGTCGCCCCGCTACGCCGGAGAGCTCCCCATGCCGTCCACGGCGCAGTCCAACGTCTGGCGGGACATCAAGGTGGATGGTACGTGGGCTTTCGTCGTGGCTGACGGCAGCGGTTCGCGGCAGGGCATGCACGGTATGCAGGTCTTCGACCTGACGCGCCTTCGTTCGGCCAACGGTTCGCCCGAGACCTTCACCGCCGATGCGCACTATACGGACTTCGCGGTGGCGCACAATGTGGTGGTCAACGAAGCCTCCGATAGGACCTATGCGGTCGGTGCCCGGGTGGACCAGCACGGGTGCAACAGCGGGCTGCACATGATTGATATCTCTGATCCACTGATGCCCTCATTCCTCGGATGTTTTGCGGATCGCGGCACCGGCCACGCAGGAACAGGCTATACCCACGACGCGCAATGCGTCATTTACGAAGGGCCCGATCCGGAGCATCGGGGAAGGGAAATCTGCGTGGGGTCCAACGAAACCGCCCTGTCGGTGGTCGATGTCACGGACGCGGACAACCCGCGTCCGCTGTCCCGGGCATCCTATCCGGCTGCGACCTATGTCCATCAAGGATGGTTCAGCGAGGACCAGCGCCTGTTCATCCAGAACGACGAGTTGGATGAGCGGGTTTTCGATCCCCGTACGCACACCTACATCTGGGACGTCGAAGACCTGGACGACCCGGTCCTCCTGACGGACTTCGTCTCCAATGTCACGTCGACCGATCACAATCTGTACGTGCGCGGGGACCTGGTCTACCAGGCCAACTACTCGAGCGGTCTGCGTGTGCTGGACATAACGGATCCGGCGGATCCTTTCGTCGCCGGATATTTTGATACCCGTCCGGACGACAACGGGGTGAATTTCAACGGGGCCTGGACCGCTTGGCCGTATCCCGATTCCGATCTGGTCATCATTTCGAGCCGCGGTGAAGGCCTCTTCGTGGTCCGGCCTTCGATGGTGATGGGAGTACGGTTTTCCTCTTTCCGGGCCACCGGCTCCGATGACCAGGTGCAGCTGCAGTGGTCCCTAAATCGGGATGTGACGCTGGACACGATGGAAATCTGGAGCCTCGATCCGGATGGATGGTTCCGGAACGTGGCCACGGTGGACCGTCCGGCCGCCACGAGCCAGTTCTCATTGACCCCTGGCGAGGGCATATTTCGTTACCGTCTCGAGGGAATTGCCGAAGATGGAGGACGCATCGTATCCGGAATCCAGTCGGTCAATACGCTGGACGGCAGCCATATCCTTACACCCGTCTGGCCCAATCCGGCCTCCTCCCGCATCCAGGCCACGATCGGCTTGGCCGAATCCCAGACGGTCCAGGTGCGGGTCCTCGACGCCGTTGGTCGGGACATGGTCACGCTTCTTGATGCCTTCGTTCCCAACGATCGCATGGAAATCCTGGATCTGGACATTTCCGACCTGCCGGCCGGCCCCTACTTCCTTTCGGTCACCGGGAGTCGGTTCAGCGAAGTCCGCCCTTTCATCGTGGCGCGCTGAGCCGAATTATTCCCGGTCGGAGTTCGAAAATGGAGGATTTTTGCGTACCCGTAGGTGGGTATTTCCGCATTCCTCATGACTCCGCACGCCAAGGCCCCTTCCCGCATCCGCAGCACGACCCTGTTGGTCGTGGGCGGCGTGCTGTGGTTGCTTGCCAGTGTTTCGGGTTGTGAGCTGCTCAACGATCCGCCCATCGAGACGGAAACGCCCGGTGGCATTGCCCTCTGGGACGCGCGCATCCAGCCGCTCATGGATCGCAAGTGTTCCTCGTGCCACGCGGGGGATGCCGCCTCAGCTGGATTGCGCCTCACCTCCTGGGAGGAGGCCATCCAGGGCTCGGAGCGGGGAGAGGCGTTCATCGCCTACAACCCGGACAAAAGCGTCATGCTGCGGCTCATGACGGCCTATGACCGGGATCCGCATCCGGGCGGAAAGAACCGACTGACCGAGGACGAGGTGGACATGCTGCGCCGGTGGATTGCGGACGGCGCGCGCGGGCCCGCGGGCCTGACGCCGTTCGAGGATTCCGCCGACCGCCTGTATGTGGCCCACGAAGGCGCGCCCATCATTTCCGTCGTGGAAACCAACGCTGAAGTGATTCTGGCGCGCCTGGATCTGACGGACTACGGTTTCAGCCCGCGGGCCCGCGCGCGCCACGTGGCCGTCGAGCCCGACGGATCATTCTGGTACGCCTCCATCACCAGTTCCCGGTGGGATGAGCCCGCCGTGGTGGCCAAGTTCAACCGCTCCAACGTCCTGGTGGCCCAAGTGCAGGTGGACAGCCCCGGCCAGCTGCTCGTGCACCCGACCCGGGACGAGCTCTACGTGTCCGTGGCACCGGACATTGACGATGACGGGGTGTTCCACCGTCGTCCTGACGCTCCGCGCCATCTGACCCGCCTTCGCCGATCGGACCTGCAGCGCACCGATGTGCCGGTCCTGTTCCGGGAGGCCTTCCCGCTGGCGTTGCGTCCGCAGCATGACGTCCTTTTTTCCTCCAGCATGGAAGTGGATCAGATTGTCCTCGTGGATCCGCTTTCGACGGCGGTATCCTTTTTTGACGTCCGGGGGATCAAACACCTGTTCCGCCATCTGGCCATCTCACCCGATGGGTATTGGATGTGGGGGAGTGGTTTCTGGAGTGGGACAGCCACCTGGTTCGACATTTCCGACCCGCGACGCATGGTCCAGCGGAAATCCCTGTTCGTAGGGTACGATCCGCGCCAGATTGCCTACCACCCGGATGGTCGCCTCGTCTATGTGGCGGTGCGGGGCTCGGACGTGATCCAGGTCATTGATCAGGCCGCGGGCTATATCGACTATGAGATCCGGGCGGGGGCCATGCAGGAGCCGGTGGGGGCGGCCGTCATCAAGGACGGGTCCAGGCTGGTCGTGTCGGCAGAGAATGAGACCGCCGACTGGCCGGGCTACCATCGATTCCCCGAGGATCCGGCGCCGGGCATGATCCTCTTCATCGACACCACGACCCGTCAGGTCCGCAAAGCCCTCGAATCAGCCCCCCGCGCCGCCTCACTGGCGGTCCGCTAGGCCTGCTTCGAACGCCGCACTTCCCAGGCCGTCATGCCGGCCGAAATCAGGAGGCCGCCCAGGCCGAGCAGCAGGACCAATCCTAATCCTTCTCCCGTGTCCGGTGCGAGGAGGGAGCGGTCTTCGGCCAGCCAGGGCCACAGGGATCGAAGGGATCCAGCCATCAGGCCCACAAGAGCGGCCATGGTCAGGTCATGCGCGCGATCCAGCAGCCACTTGAGCACGATGGCAAAGCTGCCCAGCCCTACGCCGGCTCCGAGGATGAATGTGCCGACCACGACTGGATCGCGCGCATCAATCGCCTCGAAAATAGGGGCATACATCCCCAGGACCAGCAGGACGAAGGCACCGCTGACGCCCGGAAGGATCATGGCACAGATGGCCAGCGCAGCCGAAAGGAATACGGCCAGGAGCCCCGGTTCACCCGGATCCAGGGGAGGAATGCCCACGAGGACAAACGAGACGGTGGCTGCAAGCACCAGGGACAAGATCGTGCCCCAGTCGTGCCTCTTGATGCGAAGCCAGGGGACGGGAAGTGTGCCCAGGATGAGGCCGAAGAACAGGCTGCGGCTTTCCTCGGGATAAGCTTCCAGGAGGTGGGGGATGATCTTCGCACCCAGGACAGGCGCCATCACCACGCCTGCGGCCAGCCAGAACAAGAAAACCAGATCCAGCTGCCGCACGGCCGTCCAGAATCCGCGCACATCGAACCGCAGGAGCAAGAGGCCGGCCTTGACCAGATCCCCGATCAGTCCGAGGAGCTTCTCGTAGATTCCGAAGACCAGGGCCATCGTGCCGCCACTGACGCCCGGGATGACATTGGCTACGCCGATGCCGATGCCCTGCAACAACCAGACGAGACCGTCCCGGATGCGTGCCATGCTACGGATCAGCGATCGAGTCCAAGCAAGCGGCGGATCTTCTGGTCTCCGTAGAGCTCGGGATGCGTCATCGACAGCTGTTCCTTCTGCGACGGATCCAGGCCGAAGGCCATCTTCATGGAGCGGACGCTCTCGTCGGCATTGCCCATGGCCAAGTGCGTGCGAGCCTGCGAGAGGTAGGCCTCCGCGCTGTCGGGCTGCAGTTTGAGCGTGTGCCCGTAGGCCTCAAGGGCTTCCTCAAGTTGCCCCGCTTCAAAGAGGGTCTCCGCGAAGTCCATCCAGGCATCCCGGTTCTGCGGGGTCATCTTGATGACCGTCCGGTAGGCATTGATGGACTCGGCCAGACGTCCCAGGTTGTAGGCGCAATCCGCCTTGGCGTGCCAGAAATCGGCCGTTTCGGGGTTCAGGACCACGGCGCGATTGAAGAACGTCAGGGCATCCTCGAACTTCTCGAGCGCATCGTAGCAACACCCCAGCCCATACCAGGCCTCGGCGTACGAATCGTCGGCCTCGATGGCTTTCTCGAAGTAGTGGATGGCACTTTCGTAGAGCTTCAGTTCTTCGAAGGCGAGCGCAATATTGTAGCACGTTGCGGCATCATTGCCTTCGATCTCGAGGACCCGCTTGTAGCTCTGGATGGCTTCCTTGAGTTCTCCCAGGTTGGCCAGCGCGTTGCCCCGGTTGTAATGAGCCGAAGCAAAGTCGTCGGCAATCACGATGGCCATGTCATAGGAGTCCACGGCCTCGCGGTAGCGACCCATGCGGTTCATCACGATGCCACGGTTGTACCAGGCGTCATTCGAATACGGGTCGATGTCCAGATGCTTGTCGTAGGCTTCCACGCTTTCGGCTTCCTTGCCGAGCCGATCGAAGCAGAATCCGAGTTCGTACCAGACCTCCGGGTGCTCGGGGTTGATGTCGGCACAGGTGCGGAAAACGGCGATGGCTTCGGCCAGGCGGTTGAGCCGCTCGAGGGTCACGCCTTTGTTGAAGAGCGCCTCCTCATTGAACGGGTCCAGGCGGAGCGCATCCTCGTAGGCTTCCATCGCACGGGCCGGTTCGTCCAGGCTGTCCAGGGTGATCCCCCGGTTGACCATGGTCTCCAGATCCGTCGGGTTCAGCTCCAGAGCGCGATCATAGGCATCCAGGGCTTCGGCATGACGGCCCATGTTGTTGAGCAGGATGCCGCGCCGCATCCATCCATCGGACGAATACGGGTGGATTTCCAGGGACCGGTCGACGACGCGAAGGGATTCCTCGAAACGGCCCTGCTCAAAGTAGTAGGATGCCAGTTCCTCGAGGGTATCCGAGTCGAAGTAGATGGAATGACCATCCCGCTCGAAGTGCGCGGCGAGGTCTTCCAGTCGACTGTCGTCCTTGAAGTCTTCGAAATCTTCGAATCCGAAGTTGAAATTGCTCATGCGGTAGGCCTGATCGTACCTGGATAGTAGAGCAAGAGGCTGCCGGGCTGTCGGCACGCTGCTTGAAGCAGCCGTGTGTCGAAAAGTTCGATGAGCGCTCTCATTATATGTGAGCTATCAGCGAAAATCAACCTGTCCCGGGGCGCCATGCCCGGTTATATTAACGTTCCAAAACTCGTTTGTCGTGTCCCATTTTTCCACAATCTGCAGGTTATCGCGGCTCGCCCCATGATCATCACCTTCGAGGGAATCGACGGATCCGGAAAGAGCACCCAGGCGAGGGAGCTGTGCACATGGCTTCAGGAACACGGGCGAACCGTGCTGTATGTGCGTGAACCGGGTGGAACACCCGTTTCCGAGCGCATCCGTACGCTGCTCTTGGATCCATCGGCCGAGATGGACCCTTTTACCGAGATGCTCCTCTTCTCGGCCGCCCGGGCGGAGTTGTCCCGCAAGGAAATCGGCCCGCGGCATGCGGCCGGCGATGTGGTGGTCTGTGATCGCTTCTTCGATTCCACCGTGGCCTATCAGGGGGGCGGCCGGGGCCTGGCAGACCCCGAATGGCTGTCTGCCTTCCAGCGACGGGTGGCCGATGACCTGGTGCCCGACCGCACCTACCTCATCCGGGTCGATGTGGCCACGGCTGCCCGGCGCCTGGCCGCCAGGGGCGGCCAGGC
>JAQCDI010000115.1 GCA_027620595.1 Bacteroidota bacterium
CGGGCTCTTTGCCCGGGCCGCCCACATGCATGATGAACGCCTTTATTTGGCCTCCAGTTGCGTTTTTCAGCGGTTTGTCTGTGGAGCTGCCCTGTGGAGCCGAGGGCGGCATGGCGATTGAGAAGACGGGGGTGGGCGGGAATCCCCCTCCTACCGCCAACACAAACCGCCATTGCCATGGAAACGCTGAACGGAGCTGATCATCGGGCCGTCGTCTATCACGAACAGGCTTGTCAACAACACCGCGATGCGGTGGTCTTTGCCATCGAACCGATCATCCGGTCCATCATATCCAAGATCTCTCGCCCTGGCGACGATCTGGCCCAGCCCGATGAGCTCTTCAACGTGGGCGTCGTGGCGGCACTCCAGGCCCTGGATCAGTTCGATCCGGGAATCAATCTGCGCTTCGTCACTTTTGCCTACCCCCGCATCCGCGGAGAGATCATCGACTTCCTTCGCCGGCTTGATCCGCTGCCGCGCCGTCGGCGTGCCAAGGTGGCGCACGAGCGCGAAGTCACACAGCACCTGGCCCAGTGTTTCGGAGACGAACCTTCAGAGGGTGCGGTGGCCGAAGCCATGCATGTTTCCATCTCCGAGTTGCGAGTGATCCGTTGCGATGCGACGCGCCGCTTTGTTGACTCCCTGGACGTCGTCAGGGACGAGGAGCAGGGACTTCGGCTGGTGGATATGCTCGAGGATGTTGAAGCCCGCGAGGGATTCGACAAGATGGATTGGGAAGATATCCGCCGCCATCTGGATGCCTGCTCCGATGTCCTGGAAGAGCGGGATCGCATGATCCTGGAGCTCTACTTCGGAGAATCGCTGACGCTCAGTGAAATCGGCAGCCTGCTTTCCATCTCCGAGGCCCGCGTTTCACAGCTTCGCCGGGGCGCACTCGACCGGCTGGCCCGGGCTGTGGAGCCGACACTGCGCTGGGCAGCCTGACGCAAGGCGTCAGTTGGTTGCCCCGGTACCCGTCTCGGGAGCCTGGACAGAGAATTGGAGGACCTGCTGCAGCTCCTGCCGATATCCCGTTTCAGGATTGACCAGAGAGAGGGTCACCAGACGGCTCTGGAAGGGGATGGCACCGGCGTCGGGATCTACCACCAGGGTATACTCGATCCGGCGCCCGTTTTCCAGGCCACGGCGCATGTTGTTGATCAGACGACGGGGTCGGGTCGAGTCGTCAAGACGCACGCCTCCCAGGGAGCTGCCGATCGAAGACTCCACCCAGAGCTGCAACTGCACACCCGGGGGCAGCGGCTCTTCGAGGCGCGCCTCGAGATGGACCCGATCCACATTGGTCGTCAGATTGTAGTACGTCGTTGCGTCCTGGACCGTGGTCGTCCGGCCGGGCTCCAACACCCCAAAGAGGGGCATGGGATCTCCCGAGATGGCCATGACCGTAATCGGTTCGATCCCGACCACTACCCGGTGCGAAGCCGAGGTCTGCGCCATGGCTGTGCCGACGGGAATCAGCAGCAGCAGGAGCAGGATGTGCCGACGGGAGGCGGGTGTCATGGGAGTCTGCGGGTTGGGGCGGTCCGACACCGGAGAGCACGAATAAGATCCGTTTTTTTGTTTTCGGTTCGCCCCCGGAAGTTGTGCATGCGCAAGACTGCTCAATCTCGGTGGTAATCGGAGGTAATCCTGTGCGTAGTTCTACGTAATCCGGCCGAAACGAGGTTCAGAACCGGCCGTTCGGGACGATTCCGCAGCGCTCGTCGGCGTCCCGCACGGCGATGATTCCGAAGAGCCTCGGCGCGTTCCTATTTCTGCAGAATGACCTTCTGCGTCTGCACCGCGCCCGATTCGGGCAGCATGCGCACCAGGTAGACGCCAGACGCGAGATCCGACCCATCGATGCGGGCCTGATGGGATTGCCCGGCCGCCGCAAAGCCGTCAAACAGGATTCCCTGGCTTCTTCCAAGCATGTCGAAGAGCTCGATGCGCACCTGCTGGGACTGACCCACTTCGAAGGATATGCTCGATTGCGGATTGAAGGGGTTCGGCCAGGCGGGATCTAGACGCGAAATCAACGGAAGTTCAGAGGCTTCCTCATTGTCCACCGAAGCCATGCGCTGACTGAAGACGCAGATGTTGCCTCCGAAATTGCAGCCGTTGGGCTTGTCCCAGGTCCCGGCATGCGTGCCCAGTACGTTAAGACGTACGCTGGCGCCAGGGAGGATGCAGTTGGTGGTTGCATCAGGCACGACGCGGTAGTTGCCCCCCACGAACTGCCAGGTGATACGGACGCCTGAGGTGCCGCTCAGCATGTTCGTGATGGCCATGCCGTCCACGAGGTTGAACTCGAGGGCCCAGTTCTTTATCGGCGCAGCAGTGTCGTTGTTGACGATGTCGAGGAAAGCCACGAAGGTCGAAGCGCGGACATCGATGAAGCGGAAATTGACCTGCGGCAGGAGCCCCGAAGCGGAGCTGGCGCAGGTCACGGCGCCACCGCCCGTGTCGCCGCCCCCGGTGTCTCCTCCGCCCGTATCGCCACCGCCCGTGTCGCCGCCGTCGTCTTCGACGTCATTGTCCACAGCGTCCAGGATCTGCAGCTTGATGGCGCAGCGCACCGAATTAAGCGTGCAGGTCGTCGGCACGTCCAGGCTGTCCGAATACGTGCCCCGGATGGCAAACGTATACTCGCTCTCGGGCATGATCCGGCCACGACCGAAGGCCGGCCGGATGGTGTAGCGGGACCCCGACCGTTCCAGGATCATGTCATCGGCTTCCGTGATGAAGTTGTCCATCGTGAAGCGCAGCACCCAGCTTGAAAGCTCGTTCTTGGTGGGATTCTCGATGCGGATATAGCCCTCCCACTCCGTTTCGGTCACTTCTCCGAGCTTGAAGAAGACGCTCAGGTCAGGAATGTCGACCAGTGCATCGGGCGCCTGGAAGGTGCAGCTCACCCCGTTGAGGCGACAGTTCGCGGGCGTGCTCGGAACGCCAGAGTGGACGCCCCGGAACGGGATGAGGACAAAGTCGTGCGCGTCCACACGATCGGTGTGGGCGTTGCCGTAGAGCTGGTATTCCGTGCCCGAGCGGTTCCAGATCACCTCTTCGATCTCCATGACCTGGGAGGGCGTCGTGAACTGCAGACCCCAAGTGGCCGGGAATACGTGGTCCGTCGGATTCTGGACGAAGATGTAGCCCGTGTACGTGGTGAAGTCGTAGTCCTCGATCCAGGCCGATACGATCATCTCCGAGGGAGAAGCCGTTTCCAGGACTGCGTCCGGATGGAGCTGCATGCTGCACGAGGCGCCGTTGAAGAAGCAGCTGCGAGGAATTTCCGGATCGGCGCCATAGGCCACACCCGTTATCGTGAACCAGACCACCTCCCCGGGGCGGATGGTCCGGGTCCATCCCTGTCCCTTGACCGTGAAGACGTTCTGGAATTCGCTCCAGGCGGCATGCTCGATACCGCTCACATGCTGATCCATGCGGAACGTCATTTCCCAGCCCGATAGCGGCGTGCTCGTCATGTTGGTGAGCATGACGTGGGCCGTGTATTGTCCCTCGTGGACGGTCTCCACGGTATAGACCACCCGCACCTGGGCCGACGCGGACGCCGCCCAGAAGAGCAGGAAAAAGAAAGCAGCAAGAGCCGGGAAACGGCGCATGGGCTCGGCATGGAACAGCCCGGAGGCGTTCCTGTGGGATGGACGTGGGCTGGCGGCGGTGCGTCCTGTAATGTGGGTACGAGGAAAAACGCCGGAATTGCTTTCGCCCCGTCAGCGAATATGCACGACCGATCGTGTCACGGTTCCCTCGGGAGTGCCCACGCGGATCCAGTAGGCTCCCGGAACCAACGCTCCGGCTTCCCAGCCGACTTCCTGCCGACCGGCCGGCACCGCGCCATCAAAGAGCGTGGCCACCCGCCGCCCCTGCACATCGAAGACCTCCACCCGGGCCGTGGTCGATACCGGGGCCGTCCAGGTGATCGTCAGGGACTGCGAGAAGGGATTCGGCCAGGCCGATCCAATCTCCAGGCGTAGCGGGAGCGTTGGCTCTTCTTCCGTTTCCGTCGGCACCGAGCCTACCGGAAGCGTCCATACCCCCCGACCGTGGGTGGCCAGCACCACCTCGTCGTCGAGCAGGCGGATCTGCCAGATGGCCACGGCAGGTAAGCCGTTGTCGGCCAGCTGCCAGGTGGCGCCATCGTCCAGGGATTCGATCAGCCCGATCTCGGTGGCGGCCCAGAGGACGGGCGAACCGGGGAAATCGAGCACATCGTAGGTCGTGACGTCGGGGAATCCGTTGGGACTCACGACACCGGTACCCGTCCAACCCAGGAAGCCGCTCAGGTCTTCCCAGGTTTCGCCGCCGTCCCGGCTTCGGATGAGCTTGGGGTCGCCGAAGAAGCCGAACGTGGCGTAGACGGTGTTCGCATCCTCATGGCTCGAGTTGAGTCCGGCCAGGCGACCGGGCGCCCAGGAGGGCGAGGTGGTCGAGGAAAAGGTTTCCCCGTCGTTGGTCGAGCGCTGCAGCGCGCCGGCGTGGTCACTGCCACTGGCTGTCGGATCCATTTCATAGCCGGCCCAGACCACTTCGCCATCCGCGTTCGAAACGTGTACCCGGCCGCTGCCCCCATAGCCCCATTCGGCGGCGGGAATGGGTCGCAGTTGCCAGGATCCGGCGAAGTTGCTCGAGCGCCAGACGCCTTTGCTGCCCAGGGTGTAGATCACGTCCGAGTTGTCTGCGCGGGCCGACAGGCTTGTAAGGAATTGCGCACATCCGCAGTCCGAGCCCGTGTCGGCCAAGCCGATGATGGCATCCTGGAAGCTCTGACCACCGTTCAGGCTGCGCCGAAAATGGCTGTATTGGGACGTTGTGATCATGCGTTGGTCGTCCTGTTTGTGCCAAAGCACATCAAAGCCATCCCCCCCGCCGGCGCCGAACCAGGCCGATGTCGGCCCGGGGTTGCCGAGCGATCGCCACGAGCCATTGTCCTGGGTGCCGCCGAGGTAGATGGTTCGCCCCGGTTTCTTGTCCACGCCGTAGAACTGGGTCGTGTTGTAGCCACGGAAGCGTCCCACCCAGTTCTGGCCAGCATCATTGGAGACGAAAACCCCGCCGTCGTTGCCCAGCACAAGACGCACATCCGAGGCCAATGGGCCGGTGGATACCGAGCGCATCACGTGCTGGTCCACATGGACACCCGATCCGATGGACGTCAAGTTGCCCTGCAGGGCCTGGCGCTGACGCCAGGTGAAGCGCAGCAATGATTCCGGCAGCTCCTCCGGGTTCCAGGTGGCACCCGTGGCCAGGATGGGCCAGAAGAAATAGGCCAGGTCGGTGCGTACCCCCCCGTTCTGGGCCAACGCGGCATCCGGAACGCTGCCGGTATAGTCCCGCGCCGAAATAAGCACGTATTCCCGATCCAGGTTGTCCGAGTTGAACAGGCTCAGGTCGAACGCTCCGTTGTCCTCGCGGTCGCGGAAAGAGACACCCAGCTGGCGGTCGTTGTCCACATCCCATACCTCAAAGGGCACGCTGACGTAGTCCCGGTACGGATAGTCGGCAAAGTTCACGCCGGAGGTGTCCCGCGGCACGAAGCGATGCGCCATCTGGGATCGGCCGGGACCGAAGCGTACTTCGACGGAGACCATGTCCTCGGGCTGGATCGTGCTTTCGTCCTCCTGCGTCCCCACGCGCAGTCCACCCCTCAGGTGCGCGGCGCTGAAGTTGACGAAGGACAGGAAGGACTCCGTATTGATCTCCTCGGCATTCTGGAGGAACCCCGCCTGGGTTGTTCCGGCGGTCCGCTGGGCCCGATACAGGTCGATTCCGCCCAGGAAGACCCGATCCTTGTCCTTGGGATGGGGATGGACCATCAGGTCGTACCAGCCCTGGGAGCCGGCGATGTCGCTCAGCGTGGTGCCCGGCGCCGCCAGATACGGCATCCAGAGCTCCCCTCCGTCGTCGGACTGGTAGACCGGATCCACGCCGTCAGCATTCTCTACCAGAGCATAGATCAGTCCCGGCTCCAGGGGTGATGTACCCAGTTCGATCCGTGCTCCGGACTCGGCTTCCTCCAGTCCGGCGTTCGAGGGCGCCCACGTGATGCCCGCATCGGTGGATTTCCACACGCCGGTGCCGTCCTCCACGGCCCATTGGATGGAGAAATTGCCGGGTTGTTCGAGCACCTGATAGAACCCCCAGAACCCGGATGTCTCCAGGACACGGGTCCAGGAAGCGCCACCGTCCCCGGATCGCCAGATGCCCGTGCGTGTGGCGGCCACGACCAGGTCGGGATCCTCGGGGGAGACGATGACGCGATTGACGAAGAGGAAGTCCCGGCCGCCCGAAGTCGAAGGCAGGAAGTGCCAGCTGCGCCCTCCATCGGTGCTCTTGAGGATGCCGTCCCCGATCGAGGCATCGGCATTGGGGAAACCCTCCCCCGTCCCGGCATACATCACGGCCGGCTCGGAAAGCGCCTGGGCTATCGACGTCACGGACAGGCGCGGAGCATCGTCCGTCGTTGGCGTCCAGGTCAGCCCAGCGTCCTCACTGCGCCAGATCCCGCCGCCCACGGACCCGGCAAGCAGGGTATTTCCGGTCGGATCGGCAATATCGATCACCAGACCCCGGGTTCGCCCCCCGACATTTCCGGGTCCACGTTCCATCCACGGCAGCGGTGTCGAGCCGCCCTTGCGTGCCACCTGCAGGGCCGCGAACGCCCTGCGGCGATAGCCGGTCTCGTAGCCGGAGGACGAAGCGCCCTCGGGCACGGTGATGCCGTGGAAATAACGCGCAAACTCGTCGGGATGCCCCTCTACGTGCTCCACCAGGGGCGCGGACGCAGGTCTCGAACAGTCCATGAGCAACACGCCCAGGAGCAGCACAGGGATCAGGAGCCGGAACAGGGAAGCGGGTCGCATCACGGAGGGGGGTTCTTTGCACGCGGTTGAGCGGGATCCTAAGTTGGGGTGCCGTCCCGGAAGGGAGGGCTGCCATCTCTCGCAGGCGTGCCGCAGGCACGAAAATAGCCAACTTCCACCAAAAGTGCCGCCCCCGAAGCGCGTGTCGATGCACCGATTCCTTGCCGTCCTGATCCTTCTTTCGAGCTCTGCCCTGACGCCTGCCCTTTCCGGTGCCCAGGTCCCCACGACGCCCGACGCGTTCCTGGGCTATCAGCTTGGGGAGCGGTTCACCCCCCACCACCGCATCGTGGCCTATTTCGAAGAGGTTGCGGAACAGAGCGATCGGGTCCAGTTGACGACCTACGGGCAAACCAATGAGGGGCGCCCCCTGATGCTGGCCTTCATCTCCTCGCCGGCCAATCTGGCGCGGCTCGAAGAAATCCGGGAGGCGAACCTGCGACGGGCCCGTCTGATCGATGGCACCCCCGGGGATGACCGCACGGCCATCGTGTGGCTCTCCTACAACGTGCACGGCAACGAATCCAACAGTTCGGAAGCGGCCATGGCCACGCTGCACAGGCTGGCGGATCCCGCGAATGCCGAAGCGGCCGGTTGGCTCGAACACACGGTGGTCATCATCGACCCCCTCATCAACCCCGACGGACGGGACCGCTACGTGAACTGGTACAACCAGGTCGTGGGCATGCAGATGGATGCCGACCCGGTGGCCGCCGAGCACGATGAACCGTGGCCGGGTGGACGGGCGAACCATTATCTTTTTGACCTCAACAGGGACTGGTCCTGGCAGACCCAGGTCGAGACGCGGCAGCGCATTCCAGAGCTGCTCTCGTGGATGCCGCATGTACACGTGGATTTCCATGAGCAGGGGGTCAATTCTCCCTACTACTTTGCTCCTGCGGCCGAACCGCAACACGAGGAGGTCACGCCTTGGCAGCGCTCGTTCCAGGAGACGATTGGCC